>NZ_CP098517.1 GCF_023703775.1 Haloplanus sp. GDY1
GTTGGCCTTTAGCAGAAACGAACAAAACGAACGGAACGAATTGAGTGATGGAAATGAACGCAATTAGTTCAACGAGCGAAACGAACAGTTGGTTTTAACATCGTAGTAATCCTCTCACCGAGTGAAACAACCTCACCGAGCGCACCGAACTAAACGAGCAAAACGAACGAAACGAACACAACGAGAGAAACGAAGATAATGACTGACACCAACACCGCACGAATCACGGTGGCGAATCAGAAGGGAGGCGCGGGGAAGACAACCGACGTCATTCATACTGGCGGCGCACTCGCTGCCCGAGGCCACGACGTCCTCCTAGTCGATATCGACTACCACGGAGGGCTCACCTGCTCGCTTGGCTACAACGATCTGTACTACGACACCGACCGTACAACGCTGTTCGACGTTCTCGACTTCGACCAGATGGAATCGGTGAACGACATCATCGTCGAGCACGAGGAATTCGACATCCTTCCCGCCAGCGAGAAACTCGCGAACAACAAGAACATCCAGACGCTGCTTGAGGCGCCGAAGAGTCGCGAGCGATTGGAGATGACTTTGGACGAGCTCGACAAGGACTACGACTACATTATCGTCGACACGCCGCCATCTCTGAACGTCCTCACCGACAACGCGCTCGTCGCGACTGGCAACGTTGTCATCCCCGTCATTCCCGAGAAACTCAACGCCAACAGCCTCCAGATTTTCGCTAAGCAGCTGAGCTCCCTCGAACAGGCGTACGGAGACATCAATCGGCTCGCAATCGTCTGTAACCGCGTCGAGCAGAACGCCGAACACCGCGACACCATCGAGGAGATCAAGTCGGCGTACTCTCTCCCGGTGTTCGAGATCCCGAAGCGGACCGACCTCTCTCAGTCGATTGGCGAAGGGGTGTCCGTCTTCGGCTTCGGCAAGGAGAACCAGCGCGTTGAGGATGCACGCGACCTGTTCAACGAAATCGCCGACCTGTTCGACGAGACGTTTGAGAAGACCGCACCTGAGGAGGTGGAAGCATGAGCGATGGCTGGGGTGATGCTTCCGGCATCGAGGGCAACTACGAGGAGGAGGACGATGAGGTCGAATCCAGCGAAACGAGTGAGGTGAGTGAAACGGTGGAAACCAGTTCATCGACCGAAACGACCGAATCGACTTCAACGAGTGAAACGAACGAAACGAGCAAAACGAAGACGAACATCAAGGACGAGTGGAATGGGCGGACGATCTACATTCCCGACGATGTCCTCGACGAGATGGAGGATACCTACCTCGAGTCCCAGCTGAAGCTCCGCAAGGCGGGCCAGGACGAGTTCAAGAAAAATCGCCACTTCTACCCGCTACTCGTCCAGTTCGGTGTTGAGGCGCTCTCTGAGGCGGATTCTGAGGAAATTCAGGCTCGGCTTTCGGAACTCGGAGACTGAATGACCTCGCGCAGACCGGGGACCGAGTTTTTGTATAGCGATATACGATATAGAATATTCTGAAGTGCGGAGTTCCGGCGCTAAGAGACTCTAGACCCCCGAATTCCCCCGATGGCTCGAAAACAACAAGTGGTCCTGATTATGCCCGTAATCACGACCACTTTGAAGTACCCCGACGCCGTCGGTGAAGCACGAATGCTGCAACCCCCTCACAACGGCGCTTCCCCCGGGTAGAGCCGACAAGACCGGGCTCCGAGTTTGCTCTGACTCTCCTCAGCCGGGGTCGAGGCGATGGCGAAGAAACGCACTCGATATAGAACTAATGACCTCAACCTATATTAAGACAAAGCGCGAACGGTGTTGTATGTCCGAAGACGAACCGAACTCCGAGGGCCTAATGGAACGCCAAACCACGGGCGAAGACCGCGTGAGGATGACCGCCCGGCAGCTTTCGGAGCCTCAGACGGCCAACTGGATCGCCTCGGAAGCGGGCTGGTCACACGAGCCGACCAAACGCGTCCTCGATCGGCTCGTCGACGATGGCATCCTCCACCGTGACGAAAGCGGTACTCACACCACGTATTACCCAGATTATCGCCGCCAAGCGATGCAGGAGGCGATGCGGCTTCGAGACAGCGGGCACACTGTCGAGGAGCTTACGGACCGTCTCGCCGATATGAAGACGCAGATTCGCGACTGGGAGGGCGAATTCGGCGTCGAGTCACCGAATCAGCTTCGCGGAACGCTCGCTGACGAGTCCCTTGACGGTGACGAGGAAGACCGTCGCCGTGAGATTGCCCGCGAGTGGGAGCACCTTCAGCGTCGTATCCAGATCGTTGGCTTTGCCATCCGCGAATGGGACTTCCTCGCTCCGACGACAGAGTCTGCCGAGGCCAGCAGCTAACGGATGTCGGTCCCGCATCCAGGTGGTGACCCGAACGCGAACCTCTACGCCCAATTGAAGCGGGACGTCCTCGACCGTGTCCCCCAGATCACGGCCGTCGAGTACGTTCCTGACGATATCGAGGCCAAGCAGCTGCGGGCGGTTTTTGATCCAGCCCGCCTTAATCCCCCAACGGGCCCTGATTCGCCGGAACTGACCGTCAAGTGGTATCGACAGGACCCTCACGACTGGTTCCGTATCAACTACACCGATCCGAACACGGGCTTTCACGCCGGCTGGCACCAGGACGAGGACCATCCCGATCTCGGACGGGCGCATTTCCAGTACTCTGCCGCCAATACGGAGGACCGCTGGGGGATCACATTTGAATACGAGACTCCTTCCCTGATCCTCTGGGAAATCGTCGAAACGCTCTTCGAGGACGTCCGTCCGACTTACCAGTACGCGAACGAGGAACGATGACACCTCGAGAACGCACTAATCAGTCACTCGCGAGTTCCTTCGAGCGCTACCTCCAGGACAAGGGGAAAGGCCGCGGCGGCGACGGTGGGAACTATCGACGTAACGCTGCACGCGAGCTTGAACGGTTCGCCGAGTGGGCCGCCGGCGACCGCGGCGCCGACGACTGGACCGGGATCGTCTCCGACGACGTCGACCGCAAACCGACCTTCGACGATCTCGACGAACGCGTGTTCCGGGAGTACGCCCGACATCTCGGTGGAGATCGGGGACTCAAGCAGAACACGGTACAAACCTATTACCGCTATATCTCTGCCTGGTGTGGGTGGTGTGTCAACGAAGGGTATCTCGAGGCGCATTACGCGCAGCGGGCGAGTGCGATGGCGCCGTTACCGGAGGACGACGGCCGCAAGCCCGGCGACCAGCAGGCCTGGACGTCTGAACAGCGCCACGCTCTCACCCGCCACGTCGACGAACGGGCCCGCGACGCTGTCGAGGCGTACACGACACTCCCAGAGGATACTGACCCCCTCGACAAGCAGCGAGCGCGCTACGTAGCGCTGAAGGCGACTCGTGACCGGGCTCTGGTGTTCGTCCTCGCGTACACCGCTGTCCGCGTTGGCGAACTCCTCCGAGATCCAAACGACCCGCGCCGGCGCGGCGTCCGCTGGGAGGATCTCTCCCTCGACGACGGGAGTATGGACGTCTACCGGAAGAAACAGCAGTGGGACGCCGCGAGTCTCCCCGATCCAGTGATTTCTCCGCTGCGAAGCTATCGCCAGCTGATGGACCCGCCGACGGAGCAGTGGCCGGTGTTTCCGACGTTCGACCAACGGACGCTCGCAGAGCTCGTCCAGGATGACCTCGCCGATCGAGGGGAACGCCCAGAAGCAATCACTGAACGCCGTGCGGAGTACGCTCGCGACCTGCTGCTGGCGCTCGATGAGGACATTCGGCCTCCATCGATCACGACGGACGGCGCACGGTCGATTCTCCAACGGCTCTCAGAGGCTGCAGAGATCGACATCGACCATCCGAAACACGACTATCTTGCGCCCCACGGTGGTCGACGTGGAATGGGCGAGGTGCTAGTCCGCGCGTTCGGGTACACTGTTGCGGCTCGCTATCTCGATAACTCGGAGGAGATGGTTCGTGAACGGTATTCGCATATTGAAGCCGGTGAATTGGGTGATGTCGCAACTGAAGCACTCGAACAGATCGATTGACGCAAGCGTTTATACGGGAGGAGAACCTAGATTAGGTTAACCAATGAGCCTTGACCAAGCGGTTGACGAAGCGCTCGCGACGTACAATATGTCGCGCAGCGAAGAGGCCGAGGAAACGGGCCGAACAGTCGCCACGCTTCAAGACTAGTAGAACCGCTTAGTTGAGGTCTCGGATTTTTTCGGCGAATTCTGCTTTCGAGAGGCCAGACGTCTCTTTTAGCTCCGGATAGCCGGCACGTTCGACAGCCTCCTCAACAAACGTTACCCAGAGATCTTCGTGCTTCTCCGCGTAGGCGATTTTCGCCTCACTTGGGTACATATCCAACTCGTATTCAGTCAGATCGATCTCGACTGCGTGTTTTCGCTCAAGCGTCCGCGCACCGAAGCTATACAGGTGCTTGAAGAGGACGTTCTTCCGTCGAACGGTCAACAGTCGCTTCGATTCGTTGATGTACTCGTTCACCCACTCTCGCCAGTCGTAGGATTCTGGATCGGTCTCTACAGAGGTTTCCGGCATAGCGAAATCCGGATTCAGTCGCCGGAGGTAGAACTGAATCAGCGCAACAGCGGTTCGATGGTTGGCATTTGGAAGCGCGTGCTTGAGGATCAGGTTCGAGGCGAGTCGGCCCGCTACGTCTGTTGCTGATCCTTCCCACGACGTCCGGTCGAGAACGTCCGGCAGTGCATCGACGTCGATATTCTTGTACGCCTCAACGGGAGTTCCCTCTTCTTCTTCGTTCTGAGCGATAAGTGCGCGGTAAATCTCGAGAAGACGAACGATGATGGTACTGTTGTCGGCACTCATCTCTGAGAGCGACTCGTTCAGGTTAAAATCAATCTCTTGAACAGGCCCACCGCCGACGCGGGATGTGTAGATGACGTAGAACGGTTCGTCGATATCGTATTTCTGGACCTTCACAGCGACGTCGTCGCCGTAGTCGACGATCTTCGAGACGATTTTGGCAGGAGCTGGATGGACGAAGTCAAGGGAGAACTGCTTGTCGCCGGGGTGGTGGTAGTAGACGTGGCCCATCTGCGTGCGTATTACTACTCATCTGTGCTTCTTAATCAAGTTCACGAGCGAGATTCTCTTCGAAAAGTCGGTGGACTGCTTTTTTATACTGCTAAGCATGCCGAATACCTATTTCTCCAGTTATGGCCGTCCGTGGTCTGAATTCAGGTGTCTCATTCGTGCGTCTCTCGACGTTGTTCATGTTCATCGTGAGTCAGTTCTCCGCGGGCGTAGGCGAGAAGGGGCTCCTCGACGACGGAAACGGCGAGGTTGTAGAGCTCGAGTAAGCGAGCTGATTCTCATTCTTAACCAACAGATGCCCAACTTTCTCAGTGGATGTTGGTTAAGACTTTTTCTACTAGGTCAACAAGTGATTTGGTTATAATTTATCGGATAAATTTGCACCACTTGGCAGCCAGAAAGCATTTATTCCTCATCCAGCTACCGTGCCAATATGTACCGGGACTCAGCCGGTGCATACCCATACCCGCATGTATGATTACGAGGTCAGTCACCATCGAGGACATCGATGACCTGTACCTGATGTGGAACGACCACATCAACGCCTCCGCCCTCTATCGCCGCGCCCTCCGCGAGGAAATGGAAGTCCGCGGTGTTGACCCCGATGAGCTCCGCGACCTCCTCGAACGGGCCCGCGAGCAGGGCTACACCCTCGAAGAGATCGCAGAGGACACCAACCGATTCGACGACCTCCAGTCGCTCGTCGAAGAGCAGCAGAACCAGCCAACGGCTGGAGACGCCACCGATGATTGACCCGCTATGTCACAGGACCAGACTCCCTCCGACCCTGAGCGTAGCACTGACACCGAGTCACCGCTGACTGGGAAAATCCCTCGGCAGGCAGCGCTCACCATCGTCCTCCTGAGCCTGTTTGCCGTTCAACCGGTTGCAGCCCAGAGTAACGCGGTCTGTAGCGCAGACAACCTCCCGAGTATGATTGAGGGGTTCTTCCAGCTGACCACCGCGCTGGGGATCGTCGGCCTCGCAATCGTTTGGCAGGCTGACTCCCTTATCGAGATGTTCACCCTCAATCCCGAGCAGAAGAAGGGGCTCAAGCGCCACAAGCGTTCGGCGATGAAGTCCGCGGTCGTCCTCGTCGTCCTCGGCCCGCTCTACACCGTCGCCGGGTCAATGATGGGCCTCCCGCTGGCGCAGTGCGTCGACCTCGTCCCCTGGTAAGCACTCCACAGCACCGTTGCGAGCCCTATGAACCACCGAGAGCTCTCCGTGCTCATGGCCGGCTTGCTCGCGACGAGCCTAGTCACGGGTATCGTCGCCGCTGACCCGCCACGACCAGGTACGGAGGGGAATGGGCTCACGGAAAACGAGTCGGCAACGCTGTGGTCACGTGATGCGGACAACTACATCAGCCAAGAAGAGTACCGCCAGCGCTACGGCGAGAACCGCTCCGCCGTCCATCAGGTCGCCAACGGGACGGACGTTACGTTCAAACGACCGCCGGCGACTGCGGCGACGTGGACGCGGAACGACTTTGAGGACCTCGACGCCGGCGGCCCAGATACGTCCGTGCATCCGCCGCACGCGGACCTTGAGGACGGCGTCTTCATCGAAGATGCTCACGCAACGATCTTCGCGGTCCAGCCCTCCACTCGTGGACACCTCGAGTCCGGTGAAACCCCACTCTATATCGCACCGAATGGGACGATGCGCGGGTTCGTTGATTACCGCGTTCGCGTCCCCAACGGGAGTTCCTCCGGCAACACAACTATCTCATGGTCGCTCACGGAGCACGAGATCGAAGAAGTCCGGTTGAAGAAGGACGGCGAGACCATCGCCGAGCGTGACGGGTCACATACGCCTGCCCTCGACTACCAGATCGAGGACGACTGGAGTGCGAATCTCACGCTGGAAGCGGAGATTAGCGTCCGGCTGAAGAAGACCGTCAGGACCGACCTGGGTGACCGGACGGACGTCGACGTCACCTATCGGACGGAATCACGCAATGTCTCCGGTTCGATCGGCGTCGAGATCTACGACCTCTCGGCGTACCCCTACTACGCCGAGTATCCGAACGGCGACGCTGGCGTGGCGATCTTCCAGTCGCGGCCATGGCAGGGGTACACGCTCACGGAGGACGGTGAGGCACGGGTCCGTGGCATCTGGCGGTTCTACACCGCTCGGAACACCAACTGGGACACACTCGTTCGGTCGAATCGGACTACTAGTGCGACCGTTCAGTCGGACGCGATTCCGGTGTACGTCCACGCCTATCCCTCGCGGATCGGGCCGCGTGCCGAGCCGGTTCGAGACGGACCAGAACTCATCGAGACCTGGGGGACTGACCGCCCGTCGCCAGTCGGCACCATCGGTGAGAACATCAATATCGACATCGTCAACCAGTCGTACACGACGACGTACGGCGTCGCCGTTCGAGCCGAGAACGTCGACCGAGAGGCACTGCACGTTGCGGGTATCGTCCGGGGCGTGAATGCGTCAATCGTCGAACCGGATGCCGGCTCCGAGCGACAGCTCCGCCGCAGTAATCTTACTGTCCAGGTCATCCAGCAGAATCAGTCGCAAGCGACGCTCAGGGTCGAACTCCGGGACAATCAAACTGGTGCGCCGATTGCGCTCGACGATAGCCGTCAGTATCCAATCGGCGGCACCACCCGAAACGGGTACATCACGGTCGCCGATCAGCGCGTCGAGACCAACGCCTCGGGAGTGGCGATCGTGACCGTCGACGAACCGGGCATCTACACGGCTCGGTACCATCCGGGCTCGTGGCTCGGTCACGACCCGGCGTACGTGAGTGATACCGCGACGGCCCGGTGGCACCCACTCGGGACGATCGACGGCTGGTTTGCACTGGTGTTCGAGGTTGGCTGGCAGCTCCTGCCGTTCTTCGTGATGTTCTACGCTGGCAAGCGCCTCCTGCGGATGCTCGGCCCAGAAGACATCTTCGGACAGAAACCATGACTCAGGACAATCCCCACCTCAGTAGACGGACCGCCCTCCGAACAGTCACCGGCGCCGCTCTCGTGAGCGTGGCCGGATGCCTCAACAACGACGATTCCCCGGATGGCGGGAACTCAACACCGTCTGATGAAAGGGGAATCATCCAGAAAGTCACCGTAGAGGGGGCAGAACTCGTCGTTGAATACTCCTCAGAGGAGGGAGTCGACCAGATCAACCTCGTCCAGCCGAATGGGGAGCTGTTCGGTCAACGAGAAACCGCTGCTGGGTCACAACAGGTCTCTTTCGAGATCGGAACTTCCTATGAGCCTGGAGAGTATACTGTCGTGGCTCTCAGCGGTGAAGAAACGCTAGCTGAGAGTTCCTCACTGATTCAGCCGGAAATTGGAATTCAAGAGGTCGGTCTTTACCGGAATAACCCTGAGAAGCCGTGGGACGAAGTCTACGGAGATACTGAGACGGATCGGCTAAAGAACGGGGAAGCGTACGTCACCGTCGAAAACACCGGAAGCGGACCAGAAGCGGTTGTTGAGTTAATTTTCACCGGTGATGTTCCAAACCCGGTCGAAGATCCCCGAGGTAGCGGGATGTATGAAACTGAACAGGTGGTGATCCCGCCGGGAGAAACTACAGACCTGTTCAGTAGTTCGTTCCCGTTTGGTTCCGAATCTGAGGAGGGAATGGGGTGCTCCCCGAATGGGAACAGCGGCCAGTTCACCGTCACAGTCCGAACCCAGGTTGGCGGCGACCAGGTATCGAAATCCTTCGATGTACAGTACTCCGGATCCACGGAGATGAGTGACTGCGAGGTTTCAATCACGGAGGCCTAACGATGGTGGACCTGATAGACGTCGTTCTCGAGGGATTCAAAGACGTCGTCGATTGGTTCATCGGTCTGTTCATGGACGGGCTTCGGTCGGGGTATCAGACGCTGACCGAAGAGATATTTGGCACTCCGACTCCCCAGACTGATGGGACGTTCATTTTCGGAGAACCAAGTAACGCCCCTTGGCCAGCAATCCAAGAAGGGCTCATCGGCGGCGAGATCATGTTGATTTCTCTGCTGCTACTTGTGATGAGCGTTCAGGGACGACACACCATCCGCATCTTCAATATCGGGAGTGCGTACGAGGCTCGGAAGACCAAGAAGACTGCCTGGGTCGGAGCCTTTCTGATTATTACCTGGTACTGGATTGGGGCGCTCGCGCTCTACCTTGTTGATGGGTTCACGATTGCCCTGATGCCGGAGCTGTCCTCGCTGGGCTCTGCTATGCTGCAGTTCATAACGGGGTCGATTACCAACCCCGGTCTTGGTCTCCTCTTTGCTCTTATCGGAGGAATTTCGATGTGGGCACTGGAGGCGCTGTTCTACATCCGGCAGATTCTCCTCTACGTCTACCTGTACGGGATGCCCATCGCGTTCGCCGTCGCCTATGGCAACATTCCTGTCCTCTCTGATGTCGCGATGGGGTTCAGCAAACGGTTCGTCCCATTGGCCATCCTACCCCTGCCTGCGGCGATAGTCCTCAAAGGATACGACCTACTCTACTCTGGAGGGACGTTGACGCCGGGATCAGCGTTCCTCAGGTATCTCGTTGCGGCTTCACTTCCCCTCGTTGCGCTCTATGTCACGTGGAAGACGTTCAAGTACGCGACCCCGCTGACGGCGAAGGTTCTCGGTGGTGCGACGAAAGGAGCGGCCCTCATCGGCGGTGTCGCCGCTGGAGCCTACATCGGCGGCGCCGGCGTCGCGACGACCGCGGCCCGGTGGGGACCGAAGGCCGCAGCGGGACACGCTGTGGCGCAGAAAGCTGCAGCCCGGGGCGCGAACAGCGACGAAGACAGCGGGACGCCGTCGTACCGGCGGACCGAGAACGACCCTGGAGGTTACTAACAATCCATGTCCATCGACGAAGACGCAGCCGCACGGCGCATCATGGACCAGTTCGGTGAGGAGAGTCGCATCCCCTACCTCAACATCGAGGAAGGTGACGTGGGCGTCCTGATCGCCTTCCCGATCGTTGGCTTGTTTATCGCTGGCCTCACCGGCATCGAATCACTCGCCCTGCCGTTCGTCGCAGGTGGGTTCGGGTTCGGCGTCGCGATCGTCTACGTCTCGCCCGACCACCTCAACGCGTGGACGTGGACGAAAGACGTCTATCGCTACGTCAAGCGCCCCCAGATCACGTTCAGCGCCCCGGAGGAAGCCGACAATAGTACCAATGAGACAGAGCGCAACGAGGGCGGGCTCGCGAACTACACGCCATTCAAACCTGACGAGCGGACGCAGGACCTCACGAATATCGAGCGGGCGTGGCCGGGCGCTGGCGCGATCCAGCGCGCGGACGGCACGATGGAGGCGTTCATCGAGATCGACCCCGGCAACATGGACTTCGCGATGTCCGACAACTGGGCACAGCTCCAGGACGCCGGCGAAGAGTTCGCCAACAAGGAACTGGATTCGAAACTCAAACTTCACGCCACGACCCGTTCGTTCCCGGTCGAACAGATCACCGAGAACATCGAAGACCGCCTGAACGACGAGGACGTCAAAGAAAATCCGATCTTCCGGGAACTCCTCGAGGAGTATCGGGAGACGCGGCCGAAGGAGATGCGAGAACGGGGCATCCAGCAGGTGCGGTACTACATCGGTGTCGAGGTCACCCCGCTGGAGGTCTACGACCGCTACCGTGACGAGGGGACGCCGGCTGAGAAGCTGACGCAGTTCCCCGTCATCGGGTTCCTGTTCAACCCGTTCGTGACCCGCCGCGAGGATCTCACCGACGTCGAGCGCCGCGCACAGATGTTCGAGAAGCTGGATAGCCGGGTCAACGATGTGCGGTCGGAGTTCATCCAGCAGGCGTCGGGCTGGTCCGCACGCCGGCTCAGCACGGTCGAGCTCTTCGTGTTGAATATGGACTTCTGGAACGGCCGCGAACACGAGTACGACGACGCAGAGAGCGTCGTTCGCGAACAACCCATCATCGGCCACTCGCGCCGGGAGGATGACCACGATGCGTAACCTCGTCCTCCAGACGGGCAGCGGAGCCGTCGGCCAGCTCACGGAGTGGGTCACGAATCCGACCTCAGCTGAAGGTGCGGCTCTCTACATCCTGCTCGCGGTACTAGTCGGGATCGGCGGGAAATTCCTCTGGGACTGGTACACCGAAGACGACGAGGAAGAGGTCGAGTTCTCGGATCTGCTCGACGAGGAGACCATCGAACAGGGCGCGGCCGAACGCCAACTTCTCGACGACATCGCCGAGTCACACAAAACGGTGACCGCGCCGGCGGCGATTGAGTGGGAGACGCGCGCGGCACGGGTCGGCGAGCAGTGGACGACGACGCTGTACATCGCTGACTACCCGGACTACCCCAACGACGGCTACCTCTCCGAGCTCTTCGAGATGACGGACGTGCAGTTCGATTTGACGGCCCACATCACGCCGAAGAACCAGGAGCGGGCGCGGAACGAACTGCAGGATATCGCTGACGACCTTCAGGTGGACGCTGACCTTGAACAGAGCGTGCGGAGTGCCTACCTACAGGAACGCGCCAACGAGGCCGCAGCGACGTACAAGGCCGTCGAGAACGGCGCGAATGTCTTCGACCAGGGGATGTTCATCACGGTCCGGGCCGACGAGAAGGAGGACCTCCGCGACGCCGTCCAGAAGGTCAAGAGCGCGCTCCGCGACGACCCGGCGAACCTCACGCCGAAGACGGCGATCTGCCGGCAGGATCTCGCCCTTCAGTCCGCCGCACCCATCGGTGACAACGAGTTCGGGCGGACGTCGATTGCGCTCGGCGGCGCCGTCGGCGCGCTGCTGTCTTCGCCGCACAACGCGACGATCCTCGAGGAGGGCGGCGTCGAATTCGGGATTCACAAAGACAACCAGAGCCCGGTCGTCATCGACCCGTTCGCGCGGGACAACGGGTACGCGATGTTCACCGTCGGCGACACCGGCTCAGGGAAGTCGTTCAGTTCGAAGCAGAACTTCATCCGGTCGATCGAGCAGAGCAAGGACCGTATCGGCATCATCCTCGAGCCGTTGAACAACTGGGCGGGGGTCGCCGAAGCGCTCGATGCCAAACGCATCACGGTCGGCGGGACGCTCGGCTTGAACCCCTTGGAGATTCGGGAGACGCCCGAGCACGTCCAGCGGGCGATGGGCGAGGACGCGAGCCCGTTCAACGAGAAGCTCGACGACGCGATGAGCTTCCTCACGAACTTCTTCGCGCTTCGCGGCATCTCGCTGGGTGACCGGCGGACGACGCTGGAACTCGGGCTCAAGCGGGCGTACAAGCGCAACGGCATCACCGACGACATCTCCACACACGACAACCCGAGCCCGACGATTCAGGATATGATGGACGTCTTCGAGGACATGGTTGACGACCCCGAGGAGTTCGTCGTCCGGTCCGACGAGGAGGCGGGGAAGATCAAAGAGGACGCGACGTGGCTCCTCGATCAGCTTCGGCCCTTCGAGGACGACGGTCGCCACGCCAACCTCGGCCAAGAGTCCGACTTCGACATTCGCGACGAGAAGGTCATCTACCTCGACCTCGCTCAGCAGGAGGGCAGCGTCGACAGCAGCACGGCGCTGACGATGCAGCTCCTGATCTCGCTGGTGTACGAGCGGGCGAAAGTCTCGGAGAAGGAGGTCGTGTTCTACATCGACGAGGCACGCTACATCATGCAGGACGCCGCGAGCCTGGCGTTCCTCGAAACGGTGTTCCGCCACCACCGGCACCACGACCTCTCGATCCGGCTGGTCACGCAGACCGTCGACGAGTTCTTCGAGCACGCCGAGAGCGAGGCCATCCTGGATCAGTGTGCGGTCAAGCAGTTCCACCGCCTCGACGGGATGGACGAAGAGTGGGCCGACGAGTTCGGATTGAACTACGCGCAGATGCGGTTCGTCCAGGATGCCGTGCCCGGCAACGAGGACGCCGGCTTCTCCGAGGCGCTGGTGGGCGTCGACGGCGAGTGGCGCGGCATCCAGGTCAAAGCGATGCCCAAGGAGAAGCAGGTCATCGACTTCGACCCGACCTCACAGGTCCGATCCTCGCTGCCCGGCGCCGGCGACGACGCCGTCGATACCGAGATGCAGGAGTTCCAGGACGAGCTCGAGCATCGAGCAACGAACGGAACGAACGAAACGAGCGGACCGAACGAGGAATCAGACGCCGTCGAAGCTGAGCCAGACGGCGGATCAACGGAGGGGACCAACGATGGCTGAGTACCTGCGCGTCACGCCGACATCCGAGCGACTTGACCCGGAGAGCATCCCCCGAGTCCTCGACAGCCTCCACAAGCTGACCACGCCCGGCTCGTCGGGCCTCGGGGCGAAGCTGAACCCACTCCACAGTGAGACCCCACCCCGGTTCGAGTTCCTCGCAATCAGTGATGGCCCCGACGACCCGGTGGAGTTCTTCTACGGGGCCGATGCGCACCTCGATACGCTCGAGAAGCGCCTCCGTTCCATCTATCCAAGCACGTTCGACATCGAGCGCGTCGACGTCGACGTCGCCGCTCGGCTCATTCAGCCAGTCGAGTTCACACCGCAGGAATTCGTCGACCACTACGAGGCCGGGCGGCTGCAGTACGAGTTTGGCTCGGCAGACCAGTACGACATCGTCGACGAGGAATCAGCGGACTCCGAGGCAGCCGAAGCCGACCCCGTTGTCGACGGCGGTACAGCAGCCACGAGCGTCCCCGATCATCACGTGACTGTCGGGGACTCAGCCCTGGAACTAGCGCCGCCCGATGCACTTCCAGACGACGAGGAAGAGCGACGGGCCATCGAGAAGCCGACGATGACACCGGCGGGAACCATTCTGGCTCGCCCGGCCCAAGACGCCGTCTCGCCTCTCGGGGTCCGGTGGTGTGGCTCCGCGTCGCGGAAGCAGGACTGGATGACCTCGCTGACGCCGTTCACAGCGGAGGAAACGAACGGCGATCTCTCGTCCGTCGACGAGCCCGGCGCGGCGCTGGCGTCGCTAATCGACCATCTGATGGAGGCGACAGCGCCGACCGCGTTCCAAGTCGTCTTCCAACGGCGTGCCAGCTGGCAGTCCGACGCGGAGGTGCGGAAAGAGGATCTCGTCGACGGCCGGGATACGTTCTTCCAGGAGGTCGTCGGGTCGCTGCTCGAGGTCGAGGACCAGCGGAGCGACCAGGACGACCGGCAGCTCAGCGAGGCCGTCGAGAAGCGCATCGAGTACATCGACGCGAAAAACGCCAAACGGTCGTTCACGGTCAACATCCGGGCCGTCGGTGTCCCCACCGACGACACCCACGACGACCTCGATGGCCGGATGGACTCGCTCCTCCCGGTGTTCGATCCGCTTGATGGACCGTTCTACGAGGTCGATGGACAACGCCTCCGGGACAGCGGCTTCCGTGAGAAAACGAAGGTGAAGAAGGCACGAGCCGCTCTTCAGCGCCTCCTCAATCGCGAGTTGACGACGGGCCGGGGGAAGACACGCCCCGAGCTGGTCCTCTGTGGAACGGAGCTCGCGAACTTCGTCCTCGTCCCTTCCTCCGAACAGTTGACGGTCGAGGGGACACGGGGAACGAGGGCCGAACAGCAGAGTCGGAACCCGCTCCCGTGGCCGAACCCGGATCTGATCCAGCAGTTCCAAGACGGGATGGCCATCGGCTACGCGCTCGACGAGAACGGTGAGCCACGGCCGGACCCCATCCGGATTCCGCCGGACCTGTTGCCGACGCATTACGGCCGGTTCGCGTCGACGGGCGGCGGGAAGTCGAAGGCCATCATCAACGACGCTCTTTCGCTTCGCGAGTCGACGGGTGGCCCCGTCGTCCTCGTCGATCCGAAGGGTGACGGGATGTGTGAGAACTACCTGCGCTGCCACTACGAACGATTTGGGGGCCTCGACGACGTCTACCACTTCCGCGTCCCGGAGACAATCCCCGCGTTCTCCTTCTTCGACATCCGCCCCGCGCTCGAGGCCGGTCGCAACCGAGAGGACGCGATTCAGGACAAGGTCGACCACTTCCACGACATCCTCCGGATGATTATGGGTCGCGAGCAGTACGGGCAGGCGTTCGTCGCGAACGAGATTCTGAGCTATCTGATCAAGGCGCTGTTCGACGAGGAGTACGGGAGCGACGTGTTCGGGCTGGACGACCTCTTCGCTGCTGCCCTCCGGATGCAGCGCGACCAGACGATTCCCCCGGTCTCAGCGGACAACCAGAACATCGAGGAATCGCTGACGCGCCACTTCGCGAAGGACAACCACCAGTTCCAGGTGTCGATGGACGCCGTCGGGAACCGCCTCGACAAGCTCAAAGAGGACGCGCATCTCCGGCGGATCTTCAGCCACGTCCCCGAGCAGAACGACGCCGGCGAGTACGTCGACAACCGCTTCGACTTCCGCGAGTTCCTCGACGAAGACGCTACCATCATCTTCGACCTCGGCGACCTGCGGCCGGAGGCCCAGCGAGCGATCACGCTCCTACTGCTGAGCAACCTCTGGGACGCCGTCCAGGTGCGCCGGCGCGACGGCCAGACCGACTACGAGAACCTCACGAACCTCATCATCGAGGAGGCGGCGCCGGTCGCGTCGACGAAACTAGTCTCCGAGCAGCTACTGCCGCAGGGCCGGTCGTTCGGGCTGAGTATGGGGCTCGTGATGCAGTTCCCTGAACAGGTGCGGAACCGGAACGAGCGGGCCTACGACGAGGTGCTGAACAACATTAAGACGAAGCTCATCGGCAACATCTCGATCGAGCGCGACCTCGCAGAGTCGCTTGCCCACGAGGACCTCTCTCCGACCGAACTCCGCAACCGGATCAACACGCTGCCGAGCGGCGAGTGGATTGCGCAACTCCCGAGTCCGTCGTTCGGGGAGACTGGTCCGCCACCGTTTTCGCTGCAGCCGCTCCCGATTGCGCCGGGGCATCCAGAAAGCGACCAGCCGCTCACAGAGCCCCAGGAAGACCATTTCGAGTCCGTGTCCCGGCCACGAATGGTCGAGCGGACACAGGCCCAGTACGGGCTGACAGAGCCGACAGAGTCGAGCACTTCCCCAGAGGAGACTGGCTGGGGGAGTACGGGGGCCGAGATGACGGGTGCGGCTGCCGACGGCGACTCAGGAACGGACCCGACGCAATCCGCGTTCATCAGCGAATCGACGACCGAGGACGCGTCGACGTCGACCTCCCAGCCCGAGACGGACAGCGACCCAGATGCAGGCGAGTCAGCGATGAGCCCCCTGTTCGGGCAGGCCACCGAGACGGACGAGGAACCAGCTGGTGACCAAGCAACGCAGCCGGAGAACGGGGCAACGCCCGTCCAAGAAAGCAGCGTGCCCGTCCCCGATGACGAACTCCGACAACGCGGGCTCAGCCGTGACGACGTTCGGTTCCTGAATCGGGTCCTCGACGTGATGAACCGGGAGGACGACGAGTACACGCTACTGGACAGGATGAGCCAGCTCCGGGACGAATACGACGACCTCCATATAGAGCGGCTCACAGAGCAGGATCTCCTGGAAGCGGACTCCGCTGCCGGGCGCAAGTACTACACCGTCCTCCCCGACGGTCGAGACCTCCTGGGGAGAGAATTGAAGGCGGGGCCAGGAGCGGGTGATCTCGGCGAGAAAACGCCACACAAGGTTGGCGTCCGGCTCCTCGAGCTGTGGCTCCAGCAGCGGGACGACGTCGGTCGCGTGGACCCGTACTACGAAACCGACGACGGCACGGTACTGGATGTGGCCGGCTTCGACGCGGACGGCGATCTCGTCTGGGCCGGCGAAGCAGAGCTCGCGAGTAACAACCGGCACGCCCCGGTCGAGGATTACGACAAACTCAGCGCGGTGGATGCGGACGCGATCTGGGCCTTCAACAATCGCGAGACGGCGCTCGACGTCCTGGAGAGCCTTGCCGACGCGGATCGGATCGACGAGCGGGTCAGCGGGCGGGCGGCACGGTCGTTCGCGACCATCAGAGACGCTGTCGACGACTTCGACGCTGCGGGCTTGACCACCGTTCGGGGCTTCAAAAATCTCGATCAAGAACTCAACCAGTGACATCCTCACCCGCCCTAACGGACGGAGCTTCCTACAAGGGAACCGGTCTCAGAGGTTTCGGAACCGTACTCCGAGAGAGTCATCTGTCGGGGTTCCCGACTCGCCTCTCGGCGTTCCGCGGCCCTGTCACAGGGGCTCCCATTCCGTGGCGTGTCATCGCGCTCCGATTTCCAAGGAACGCTCTCACCCCACGGATCAACGCAGCGAGCGATGTTCGCCGCGGCGTTGATATCGGCTTGGAACGTGGTGATGTGGCACTCGTCGTTCGTACAACGGAATTCAGCCTGTTCGTCACGGCGGCCGACGTGACCGCACGCATGGCAAATCTGCGAGGTATAGTGTGGTTGGACGTGCTCCACCGGAATCCCTGCCTCGAGTGCCTTGTCCTCGATTCGACCTTGCAGTTGAGCGAAGGCCCACGAGTGCAGCCGTCGGTTCATGTACGCGCCGTAATCCAAGTTCTCACGGATGTACGACAGATTCTCGAGTACGATTACTGGATCGTCGAATTGGCGGGCGTATTCGACGGCCTCATGCGAGGCTTTCTCGACGATATCCGTGAGCGCATTCTGGTGGTAGCCGAATCGTTCCTCGATTCGCCAGTCGGCGGCACCACGTTCTTGCAGGCGTTGCAGCGTAGTATACATCTCCTTGCGGAGGTGTCGGGCCCGGCCACCATCGATCAACAGTGGCTTCGTCGGCGTTTCGCGTTGCAGGGCACAGCCCGTGATCAACGCACTTTCGCCGATATCGAATCCGATGAAGGTCGGATCTTCGTCCGGTTCGGGATCGTCGACGGTGTACTTGACGGAGACATGCAGTGTCCACGTACTCCAATTTTGGATCAATCGGAATTCGCCGACAGAGACCTCACCATCGAGCACGTCAAACCAGAGCGATTCCTGTGCGGGATTAATCCGCAACGGGATCCAAAAGGCGTTGCCACGGCCTGCTTGCGGGACCCGCCAGCAGAACTCGTACTCACGGCTTGGCGAATGATCGAGACGGAAACCGCGGTTGGTGAATCGAACTGGGTGATCCTCATCCAGTTCCTCAGCGTCGAAGGTCTCCCGAAGCTGAGGAACGTACTGTTTGAGCGCGTCCTTGGCGTAGGAGGTAAGGTCGTAGTCGGTGACGATGTCGTTGACCGCCGATTGCGTTTCCGCCCCGCTCTCGAAGGCAGTATGGAGTGCGTCGCGGTACGTCGCTACAGTGTCCTCAAGCCGACGCTGTTTGTGTGCCGTCGGCGGGACTGTCGACGCCTCAAGCGTCTTCGAGACGGTTCGTTTGGCGGCCATCCGACGGTGAACAGTAGTACCGTAACACACAAAAAGGACACGGTAAACTCACGTATGTATGGGGAAAGAAGTCCGGTTTACAGTAAGCGACGACCAGCACGCGCGCCTCAGCGAACTCAAGGACGAACGCGGTTACACTTGGAAGGGGCTGATGCTCGAGGGCACGAAGTGCTTGGAACGCGAGGACTCGTAGAGGGCCGACAATCAGTCAACTGGGGGAGTCATCTGCGCCATGAACGGCGCCGTCTCCCGCTGGAGGAACAATGACCTGGCGACAGGCGACCCGCGAGGAGCTTTACGACTACTACGCCGAGGAGTTCCCCCGCTATCTGGATGACCTGCCGGAATTCATCACGGCGACCGGCCCGAAACAGTACGCCGTCGCCTTCCGAGAGCCCCATCCGGTGCGCAAAGACGAGGTGCCGGACAAGGACTTCATCCGGCGGGATACGTGGCAAACAGATGCGTCGGGCGACCGAACAACGCCCGAGTTCGACGACTTCGAGGACGTCGTCGAGTTCATACGCCACCCAGCTCGCAACGACCCGCTGGGGCGGAGCGAGTTCGCGCTTGCTGATCCGGAGGTGCTGGAGAAACCGGACCCACGGCCCGACGCCGTCTACTACGCGCTGGATCACTGGGAACGACCGTGGGTCCTCCTCGTCGACATCGACGCCAAAGAGATCGCCCGAGACCGAGCGGACGAGATGGTGTCGGCGGCCGTCGATGATCAGGACGACGATGCGCTCCTCGACGCTGCGGGGATCCTCGACGCCGCTCCCGAGGGGTATCCGTACGCCTTCGAAGACATCGACCGCGCCATCGAATACGGGTTCGAGGTGCGCGACATCTTCGAGGACGATTTCGACGCCGAGGAGACGATGGTGGTGTACAGCGGGCAGGGGGTCCATGTCTACCTGCTGGATACCGGCCCGGCGCACCGATACGACGAGCAGAGTCGCGAGGTGTTGAACGACCTCCTCCTCGAGACATACGACATCCCGATCGACCCCGTCGTGACGGCCGACCGCCGGCGTGTGGCCCGCCTGCCCTACTCGCTGCACGCCGACGTCTGTAGCATCGTCCAACCCATCGAGAGCCCAGCGTTCGACGTTCGGTCGGCGACACCGGAGGTAATCGACGAATGAGTCCGAGTACACCTACCGACGACGAGGACACGGCGTATCGAGTTGCGGCACTCCCGTTGGAGTACGGGGATACCCGCATCAACCAGCTGTTTACGCGTGGCTACAACCGATACGTCGTCGACGGCGAGGACCAACCCGAGGACCTCGTGAACGACATCGAGCGGTTCGGGACGGCGGCGTTCAAAGAGCAGGTTCGTGCCGACGCCGCTGATGAGCCGTTCGTCGACGAACCGGGGACGCTCGCTGTGCTCGCGACGCTGAGTGCGATCTGTGTGAAAGAGCACCCGAAGTTCGAGCACGCGTCACCCCGGAACATCCAGGTGCTCTATGATCTCAGGGAGCTGTACGTCAACAATCTCGCTTCCCTCATCCGCGCCCACGGCGATGGGTCGCTCCAGCAGGACATCGCCGACGTGCTGTACAGCAAGGAGCCCGGTGAGGATGGCCCACATCCTGGGCGGGTCTGTACTGGCATCACGGAGATGCCGGAGTTCGGGGATGGCCTGTACCTCGAAATCCCGATGGCTGCGGCGTCACGCAAATGCCTTCTTCGGGAGGACGAAGCGGCGACAGGGAGTGACGACGACGACGGAGAGATACTGACGCGAGTGAAGGACAACAACCTGTACGTCCCGGTGGGTGATTTCGACAGCAAGTATCGCGACTATGCTGAGCGGGCATTCAAGAAGCTCCTGCGAGTTCAGGAGGACGGCCTTTCCGACGACCAGCTGTCGTGGTTGACCACGAACGAGTCGGCGATTACGGAGCGAATCGACCGCTTCCTCGAGATCGGCCATCACGAGCGTATCTGGCGGAACTGGGACCGTGGGGAACGGACGATCCGCGTCCTCCGACGGGCCCTGAGTGACGCCCCCGACGACGTCGCGCAAACGGGCGAGTTCCACACGGCGAAAGAGCTCTACCGAGCGGTCGCGGCGTACGACGCTGAAGATGACTGGGAATTCTCCGTGACGGATTGGATTTCGAGTCCAAGCAGTCTCGCGAAGACACTGGCCGACCACGAGTCCCACTCGGCCGTCACGATCGACCGCGACGGGCGCGTCAATACGTACCGAATCGGGCGAGCCGGAACCGGCGCCGAACAGATCGAGGTGCGAGAGATCGAGGACCTCTTCGAACTTCCCTGTATGGCGAATATGGAGGAGCGACTGCACGAGAAGAAGCCGGTTCGGAAGGATCTCTACAACTTCGCGCGGATGGTGATGTGGCTCCCGCAGTACCAAGACAGCAGCCTCGACGAGATAGTCGCGGACCTCAAGGATGT
Organism: Haloplanus sp. GDY1; assembly: GCF_023703775.1. NCBI lineage: Archaea > Methanobacteriati > Methanobacteriota > Halobacteria > Halobacteriales > Haloferacaceae > Haloplanus > Haloplanus halophilus. The sequence goes on from NZ_CP098517.1 coordinate 20,766, forward strand.
TTTCTCCCGGTGGCCATGGTACGACGAGCAGGAGACCGAATACCAGGTCCGCTACGAGTTCTCGAACACAATCGACGGCGACACGCCGTTGCCGATGAACTGCGATAACGACGATCTGCAGCGCTACTGCATCGGCCAAGACCAGTGTCCTTACTCGATCTGGGGTAGTCTCCCCTTCCCGGATGAGATGTACGAGCAGGTCGAGGAGGAATCAGCTGGGCCCGCTGAGCAATTCTGAATCATAGACAACCCCGAATCTGTGGAATCCTTAGAAAGTGATTGGTTTGGCGACTCTGCTGATAAGAGAGAGCGGATCGACCGTCGCGTTGAATCGCTAGGTACAGAGGATATATTCAGCAGGCGGTCGCCGTTCGTTTCACGTGACCGAGGTGGAACGGTGGTTCGGTAGGTGTGCAGACTCGATGAGTAGGCCAGCGTGTTCGTTATCGAACTGCCGTTACAGAGTCGACGGTGGACACCATATGATATATGAATCGGTGAGCGGAAAGTAAAACCAGTGAGGACCGAGTATCAGAACCTCCTCCTGTTCGGCATATACAGCGTCTGTGGTGCGCTCGTCTTCGTCGGCGCGAAGCTGGGCATGCCGGACGTGCCGCCATTACTGTTCGCGGCACTCCGCCTCGATATCGCCGGCGTGGCGTTACTCGCCGTCGCCGGCTGGCGTTCGACGTACTGGCTCCCCCGCACGCGCCGCGATGTGCTCGGCGTGGGGGTCGTCGGCGTGTTCACGCTCGGTGTCATGAACGCCGTCTTGTTCGCCGGCCAGCAGTACGTCACCAGCGCCGTCGGTGCGATCGCCTACAGTTTCATGCCAGTCCTGACGACGGGATTCGCCGTCCTCCTGTTGCCGACAGCCTCGCTCGACATCGTCGACGCATTCGGCATCCTTCTTGGATTCCTTGGAGTCGGTATCGTCGCCCAGCCGTCGGCAGCAGCCATTCATGCAGACCGTCTCATCGGATTCGGACTGATGATCGGGAGCGTTGCGATATTCGCACTCGGCACCGTGCTGACCCAACGGGTGCAGCCAGCGCTTCCCCGACTCGCGCTCACCGCGTGGGGTGTGCTCCTTGCTGCGGTCGTAAACCACGGTATCGCCGTCGTCTTCGGCTATTCGCTGACCGCGATTACGTGGACGTCCACCGCCATTACTGGCGTTGTCGTTGAGAGCCTCCTCGCGACAGCCGTCTTGTACGCCGTCCATTTCGAACTCATCGACAGAATCGGGCCTGCTCGGACGAGTCTCAATTTCTATCTGCAACCAATCGTCGCAGCACCGATCGGATTGGTCCTGTTCGACAACCGATTGGCGACCGTGAGTCTGGTTGGCTTCCTCATCATCTTCGTCGGGTTCGTACTCATCGAAAGAGAAGTGATACTCAATACCTGCTACTCCGCTACGTAACAACAAACTCGACCCGGATTCCATGACCGGTACGCACACCTAATTAACGGTCAATTCTCTATCGAAGGTGCGAAACAAACATCGGCAGCATTCTGCATTTATCCCCTATATTCAGCAAACCGGTTGTATGAGTTGGGAGGATTTCAGCAGACCCACTCTCCTCAGAATATCGAGAATTATACTGCGGACTAGAATTAGGTTCTTCTGAACCCCCGTCGAGCAATTTTCAGCGGCTAACACGGCCGGAATCGAGGGAATAGGGAGTATTCCACGATTCGAGGTACCGAGCCGAAGAACCTCGAGAGATATACAACAGGTGAAGCAGGGGTTTCCGGGTATCCAGATACGTCCAAAATCGCCTTCGTTACCCCGCCGTCGAGCAATTTTTGAGGTTAAAGTATCATCTCGGAACTCGTCGAGGTACTTTCTACATCCTCAAATCGGCCCGACGAGGTTCTCCTGCGATTTGAGGGCGTTATTTCGCCTTGCATATCGCGGTTTTGGTCCAAAGAAAGAGGCGATATGCAGTGTGCGAAGGCCGCCGGCTCTCTCAGGCCGAGGGGCCATCACAGGGGTAGCGGAACTACGGAAGTATAAGATTTAGCGCATAGGTTGACAGGGTGTGTGTCAGTGGTGTCTGTCGCCCCCGCGAGGGGGTGGCGGGGCGCATCACGTGCCCCCGATAGACGATGGCTTCGGAACAACGCAGCAAGACACGAGCAGCGCATCAGGCAGGAACTACCCCCGACGGTCAAGCACCGTGGGAAGACATCGAGGTAACGGTTCCGACCGACCGGGATCACGCGTCCGTCGTAGCGCTCGTGGAGTGTTCTCTCGTCGAACTCACGCACGAGGCCGTGGGCGCCGTCTTCATCTCCCGGCAGGTCGGGCGGTCGACGCGGACGCAGTACGTCGCCGCCGACGACGTCGGCGAGCAGTTCCAGAAGCGGCACTTCGACGACCGGCTGGGCTGGCACGAGACCACCGTTCCTCGACGAACCGTTCGCGACGAGCTCATTACTCAGCTCACGCGGTCGGCATCAACGACGGCGGAGCGGTCAGGTAAAGAAGCAGCCAGCGAGCCAGATACCTTCGTCGTGAAGCCAGTTCGAGAGCTCCGAACGCCGTAGCGGCTAGACTTAACCAACATTCCGAACCGATACCGACACTGTGTTGGTTAACTCTGGGGCTGGATCCACCCCCTCGCCCCCACCCACCGCCCTGTACCTCGAGTGAGTGTATCCTGGCGGACGGGCGATCCGAGGAGGTGCAGAATCTGTACGCCATGAACTGTTTGTCGGCGCCAGGAGGCGTGCAGCGCGCAACAGCGTGCGCGCCGTCACTCACCATGCCTGGTCCCGATCCGCACGACGATACGAGTAGCGACTACGAACAGTTCGAGAAGGAACAGCTCGCTCAGGACCGCGACGCCGCCCGCGTCGACACGGCGGACGTCAACAACACGACGGCCCGGAGCCTCGTTGACGACCTCATCGACGCGGACGTCGTCACACCCGTTCCCGAGGACCAAGTTCTGGTTCACGAGCCGAGCGGCAACGCGTTCGACTCGACGGCACAGCTGGCCGTCTTCCACCGCGGCTGGACGGCCGGCCGCGACGCCGACGGGGAGGACGAGTGATGCAGCAGACCCTCGTCGGCTGTGCGTTCTGCGATGCCCCGCCCGGCACCAAGGTGGGCGAGGCGCATACCTGGGGCGAAGACGACCGGGTCACGCACCCCATCTGCGTCGACTGCGCGATCCAGACGGAACCGGATCCCGACGAGCGCGATCACGTTGCCTGTGACGGCTGTGGGCTGGTCGTGGACACGCTCGCAGCACTGACCCGGTTCCGGGTCGAACTGGGGCATCTGGAAGGCCCGTTGCAGCTGTGCGCTCGCTGCAGTCCGGGTGGTCTCGCGACGTACTGGACGCGCGATCTCGAGGAGCATCTCGTCGCGACGCCGGCGGAGTGACCCCAACACTCTTTACTGATTCGCTGTAAACTGTAATCAAGACCGAATCGTGTCACGCACCTCAAACCGCGCCGACGGCGACATCGTCCAGGACTTCCTCTCGGTCGCGGATCTCCTCGAGGAGCCACAGCTCGCCCAGCTGTACGCCTACCTCGCCCGGGAGAGGGAAGCGACCGTCCAGAACGTAATGGACGACCTCGAACTCGCCCAGGGGACAGCCTACAGCTACGTCAACCGGCTCGTCGACGCCGGCGTCGTCGACGTCACCGACGACGAACAGCCCCGGCGATACGCCGCCCGAGAGATCGACCTGACCGTGACCACGGCTGCTGGCGACCGCGAGTACACGATCACGCCGGCGCTCATCGACGCCGTCGGCCGCCGTGAGACGGACGCCGATATCGACACGTACATCGACCGGCACGGCGTCGCCGGCCTCGCGACCGCGCTCACCTACGCGGTCGCTCGCGAGCGCGGCGAGGTGACCCACCGGCTGATGGCGGAGGACCTCGACATCTCCCCGCTGGCCGCGGAGATGATCCTCCAAGCGCTCCGGCCTGTCGTCCACGAGCACTACGACATCGAGGTGACAGGGGCAGGACTCGACGAGTTGGACATCGACGGCGGCGACGGCGCTGACGACGCGTGAGCCGGCTCCACATCGCCGACACCGGCCTGTTCGTCGCGATGGGACAGCCGTCGAACAGCCGGTACCAGGCCGTTCGGCGGTTCACTCGCCGGAACGACATCATCTTCGTCCTTCCCGAACGGGTGTACGAGGAGCTAACCACCGACGACCCCGATGTCGAGAAAGTGCCGATTGACACCGCGATCGACGAGGGCTGGGCGACAGTCGCGCCGTCGCTCGAGTTTTCAGAGCCCATCGTCTCACGGGCGATGGACGGCGTCCAGCGGTACATCGCGAACGCCGACGACCGGCCCGCGGACGAGGTCGAGCGTGCCGACGCCGCCCTCGCTGCGCTAGCTGCTCAGGAGCTCAGTGCCGGGACGGCAACCGAGGTCTACATCTACACGACCGATATTGCGGCTGGGGAGGGGGCTGAAACCGTACTCGGGAGTGAGGGGTACGGGGATTCAGTGACGTTCGTGAACGGATTCCGGTTCATCGAGGATCTGGTCGCCGGAGACGGCTGACGCTACTCGGGGTCGAGATCACGAGCGTCGAGCTCACCGGCGAGATACGCTTTTCCTTGGCGAGTGATGTCGTAAACGCCGTTGCCCAAGTGGACGACGAGGCCATATTCGACCAGCGTCTTGCAGCGGGCGTTGATGTGTTGCCGGGAAAAGCGCACGCGATCGCTGTCCGCCATTTCCTTCGGGGTGTCGGGGCCGTCCTCAGAGAGATGCTCCAGAATGCGGTCATCAGCGCGAGACATCCAGTCGGCGTCAAAGCGCATAATCGCTTCTGGTTGCGCCGACGCTATCCCAAACGCGCTAAGTCAAGTAGCAAAGCGTATCGCTTCTGTGGTTGACTCCAAACGTTTTAAGCGCCAGCCACGTTAAGCGTCGAGCATACAGATGCATTCCCCGTCCATCGGCAGTTCGGATGGATCGAGTGACCTCCTCGTCGAGATCATCGAGACACTGGAAGCGTGTGGGCTCGAGGACGACACCTATCAGCTCCACGATTACGTGGACCCGGGTGCGCTCGAACAGCTGATTGCCTCCGCCGATGAGGAGATCGTCGTTCAGTTCACTGTCGAGGGGATTCCCCTTTCTGTCTCACCGGACGGTGTGGACGTCATCGTCGAGGACGAGTCCGACTCGGTCGACGAATAACGACCGCAGCAGTTGAGATAGCGATTACTCTCGAAAGCCCTCGGCCGCTCGACGTCCCGCGACCACCGCTGCGCGCCTCGTCCCTGCGGTGCTTGCGTCGTCGGGGCACGTCGAGCGCCCGGCCCCTTTCAGTCCCACCCGGAGTCTATTGCTGGGCTAGTGGTTCCCATCGGTTGGCTGGTGTGTCCGTACCGGCCCGCCCCGCTCGCCGCTGCCGCCCTCCGCGTCGCTCGCGACCGACCATTCCGGGCGGTCTGCCTGCAGTAGCGGGCGGACTGCCGGGCTAAAGTGCATGTGCCCTCGGCGCCAGCGCTTCACCCGTTCGGGTCCTCCGGACCTCGGCACAGCCGACCGCGACGGACGTGGTTGCGTCGCGGCGAACGGGGAATGCGCTGGCCGCTCGCTCCGGGCGGGTCGGCGCGCGGTGCTGATTGGGGCCACCTCATGCAGGCGCGCTCTCGCTCGCGCCCGGTAGGGCGCTCGCGAAGGCGCGAGCGAGAGCGCGCAGATGGTTCTGTCGGTCGTTGTCGTCGGAAAACCGCGATGTAGTAGCATCGCGGTGTCGGCGCGTGAGCGCCTTCAGTGGTACCTTGGTGTGATACCAATGTCTAGTAACAACGCTAGCGGAAAGGTCGTTTCGGTGGATGAACAGGCATTCGAGAAAGCGGGCGGTCAGGCGGTCGATGAAGACGGCTTCCCAGTCGTCGACGAGACGCCGGAGTTCCAGGCCGCGGTCGAGCAGGAGACGCAGGCGAAGGTGGATGCGAACCACCCGGATGGGATCGCGGACACGAGCGAAGACCGGATTCACGGTGTCACCCTCGAACAAGAGGAGCGCATTCGGGCGCGGGAAGCGGAACTGGAGCGCATCAGTGCCCAAGCCGAGCTGGGAACGCAGGAGGGCCGGGAGCAGCGTACGCGGGAGGTCGTCAGCGAACTGTGTGGCCGTGACGAGCCGGCGCCGACGGAGCGCACGGATCCCCGAGAGAAGGTGACGCAAGACGAACTCGCGAAGGTGAACAAGCAGGCGATGCGGATCAGCGACGAGGTGCAGGGCGGCTGGTCGAGAGCGGTCGTCGCGAAACAGCTGGCCGAGAAGGTGCAGCGCGGGCGGGACGTCACGAAGGCGGTGCTGGAGACCCTCGAGGAACTGAAGGCGGCGCCGGGTGCGATCGTACCCATCGCGGACGTGCCGGACGTCCCGGTCGGTGAAGTGACGGTTGAAGGAACTGTGCAGACCCTCTGGGAACCCTCCTCCACAAGCATCCAACAAGTCGGGCTGATAGCAGATGACAGCGGGAAAATAAAGTTCACCGTTTGGAACAAGAGCAACCAGACAGTGGTGCGTGAAGGTCAAAAGGTGCGGTTCCGAGCAGCAGCCAAGAACTGGTACGAAGGCCGGTGCTCAATTGCGCTAACCGGGTGGTCGGGTATCCACTTCCCGGAGCGCGGTCGGTGGTGGGAAGAATAGCCAGTCGACGTAACCTCCTTTTTTGCTGTGTGCCGGACCGACCCAGACCCCACCGCCCCACCCTCCGCTCCGTGCTCGCTTCGCTGCGCGCGCAGCCACGACCTCGGGTGTCGGTCTGAGATTTATCCCTGAAACCGGGGGAAACGGTGCGCGACCGGGCGTGTTTGTCCGACCCCACGAGGGGTGCGGGCGTGCCCAACGCTCGGATCTACGCATGAAAGTCAAAGGAGACTACACGTGCGACATCTGTGGCGAATCGTTCGAAACGAACGTCGAGATTGCCGGACATATGCGTTCCCATCAGGTATCGATACCTGCTGAAACGATCATCGACGAACTGCAGCGACTAGCCGAAGAGAAGGGACGAGTTCCAAAACAATCGGAAATCGAAGAAGAGACTGAATTCACAAAAGGCGCAGTGCGCTCAACGTTTGGGAGCTGGGACGAGGGATTGGAAGCTGCCGGACTTGACCCTCGAACAAACGGATATAGCGACGCAGAGATCATCGAGGAGCTACAACGAGTCGCCAGCCAGATCGGCCATTCGCCCTCACGAAATGAATGGCGAGAATTGGGGCGTGTCTCGGCCAACGCAGTCCAGACTCATTTCGGGTCGTGGAACGAGGGCCTCAGAGCAGCCAGCTTAGAGACGACCACACAGCAGACCGCCACAAAGGAGGATGTCATCGAGGCGATTCAGAACCTCGCCGCAGAAATCGGACGACCACCGAAGGCCCAAGAGATGGAACAGCACGGAGCGTGGTCGGTGAAAGTGGCCCAGCGATGCTTCGGCCGCTGGAATCGCGCGTTGCGCCGTGCAGGGTTCGAACCCCACAAACAATGGAGTGTCAGTGAAGAACAGCTCCATCGGGAGATCGAGCGCTTAGTCGATGAGCTAGGCCACGTTCCATCAACTATCGAAATGCGTGACTCTGGTCGCTACTCGGTTGGATCCTATGCCCGCCGGTATGGGACTTGGCAGGACGCCATCGAAGCGGCCGGGTTCGAGTATCCTGGCCGGCCAAGCGGCCCAGAGCATCCGCTCTGGAAGGGCGGCTACGGAGACATTTCGTACGGACCGAACTGGTACAGACAGCGCAAGCGTGCGCTGGAACGGGACGGCTTCGAGTGCCAGATGCCGGGCTGTCCGATTGACCGCGGGACCCACCAGGAACGCTGGAATCGTGACCTGAACGTCCACCACATTACGCCGCTTGGCGCATTCATCGATGCCGATGGAGTACTGGACTACGAACGGTCAAATCGGCTTGAGAACCTGATCACGCTCTGTCAGCGCCACCACACGATGTGGGAGGAGTTCGCCCCGCTCCAGCCGGATATTCGCTAACCGCGTCCGGTGGTGCTTATCGCCCCCAGCGATGGGTAGCGGGGGCACCACCTTCCCGTCCTACTATGACCGATGACACGACACTCACGGCCCGTGAACGGCTTCGCATTCACCTCCGCGAGGCCCGCCGCACGACCGACTCACCAATCGTGGAAGCACAGCTACAGGCCGCACTGGACGCCTGGAACGACCTGCCGCCGACACCGCTGCGAGAGTGTCCCGTCTGTGGAAAAGTCGGACTGCCAGAGCGGCTTCAGCAACACACGTGTAAGTCAAAGCGATAGAAGACAGCTAATCGTTGGACACGTCTCCGTTCGGTAATCCAAAAGAATAGTCATATTACATTCCAATTCTGATCCACATGTGTGTGCCGTGGTACTCGTAAACTGAGGTGTGACCCGTGTTAGTTGCAGCTGGGATCACCGCCTTTGGGCTCCTGTTAGTCGGAATCATCTCTTAGCTTTTCGGGTACCGACTAGGCGGCACGATCGCCATTCCCGTGCTGGCAGTCTATACCCTCAAAAACATCTGGATGCTGCCGATCTTCGTGCTAAGTACTATCCTCGCGTACCTCGGTCTGTGGATCGTAAAACAACGGACGCTGCTCTATGGTCGGGATGAACTACTCGTCGCGATGGGGATCGGGAGCGGCGTTCCACTACTACTGCTCGTGGGGTTCGGATCGTTATTCCCGGAGTCACTCCGGTCGGTTGTGTTTATTGGGAGTATTTTGCCCGGCCTTGCAGCGTACAACTACCACCAACTCAAACCAGAATACCGAATCTACGACCTGCTCACGGCAGCTGGACTCTACGCTGGGCTGGTAGCCTGTGGGTGGCTGCTCATCACGCCCGAGCTGGCGACGACACTGGGGGAGGTGACACCGCCAGCGCTCTACACGACGACGACCGACGTGGCAGTGTACAAGAACGCAGCGCTCCAGACCGAACTGGAGCCGACAATCTTGGCTCGACCCGTCGCAGTGGGGCTCTTCGTGCTCGGACTCTTCGTCTCTGAACGCGTCCGTGGGCGCTACGGGCTCCGGATGGGCCTGATCGCTCTCCCGCTCCTGGCGATCTATGCACTCGCGAGCAAATGGCTTGTCCTACTGTACGTAGTGATGCTCGCCCTCTCGTTCGGCTTCCTCTCGCTTGTCCATTACGTCACGCTCCTATATGGACGCGTCTTGATTTCGACCACCACGGCGTTCGCGCTCATCGCAGCGGTCCCCATCACGCTGCTGCTCCCGATCACACGGGGACTATCGGCGTATTTCGTTGCGATTCTCGCGGGGATCGGCGCGTATAATTGGCACACTGCTCCGGGGCCGAAACGCAGGCTCTTCATCCCGTTACAGCTTGGCACCTTCGCGGTAATGTTGCCGCTCGCGCGAGCGACGGGTCGCATCCTTCCACGGGGATTCCCTCAGCAGTTTGCGGTTCCACAACTCGCTGCGAGTGTGCTCGTCGCGGTCGTCTGTCTGGCGATTGTCGAGTATTACACCGTCTACCAGCCGTCGCACGACGACGTGTTCGAGTCGTCGATCCTCTCGGGCGGTGATCAAGAATGAACGAACAGGGGATGTTCGAAGTGGTGCGGAGTGAGGAAGGATGGCATTGGCGGCTTAGTGACGCCGACGTGTGTCTAGCGATCGGGACAGACCGATATGACACGCCACAAGCGGCACGGCAACGAATCGATCGTGTTCGTGACGCCGCGGCAGAACTCGAATCGTTCGAGCCCGACGAGTTCGAATACGTCGATACACCGTCAGACGGCGAGACACCGAAGCTTCGGGTGCGAGGTGACGAGTCACTCGAAATCTTCGAATGGACGCTCGAAGCCGATGGTGAGACACTCGCCGTTCCGAACTTTACCTACACCGAGCGAGCTACCGCTCGCGAAGCAATGCGGCGGTTTCGCCATCTCGCAACGGGAGCAATTCCGGTGTATCTGGTCGGTATCGAGGACGAAGCTGTCGAATATGACCCGTTCGAGGTTGGGATGTCGACCGTGCGTGGAGCGTTATCACTGTTGGCTCGCGGGCGGGAACACCGACAATTTCTTCAGAATATCGACACACGAATTGTGGTTTCAGGCATTCGCGGGAAGTCCTCAACGGTCAAGCGTCTCGATGACGTATTCCGGCGGCGAGGGTACGATACACTCACGAAAATTACTGGTAACCATCCACTGCTGATTCGCAACGGGGACGTCATCCCTATCGAACGGACGGGGCCGTACACGACACTATACGAAAATATCAACGTCTTGCGCGTGTTCGGCCCACAGCTTGAGTCATACACACCAGAGGACGTTGGTATCTTCGAGAATCAGGGAATTACCGAGTATACGACTCGCCTGATCAACAAACGATTCATCAAGCCCCACGTCGTCGTCATCGCGAACGTCCGGCAGGACCATCAGGATACGCTAGGCAAGACCGTCCGTGACCTCGCTCGGGCGTTCGCCCGGACAATTCCCCCAGGCACGAAGGTTGTCAATGGCGAGCAGAACCCAGTCCTTGCCGAATATATGCGCGAAGAGATCGAACAGCAGGGCGGTGAGATGCGACAGGTCACAATCCCGGACGATCAGCAGGGCCGGATCGGAGCCGAAACCGTCTACGCCGTTAATGACGTACTGCGATGGCTGGACATGGAGCCGGTACCGGAAGAACAGCTGAACGCGTATCTGGACGCCATCCAGCCAAGCTGGATTCGGCTCCCAAATGGACGTATATTCAATGGCGCCGAAATCAACGATATTGAGAGTACGGAGGCAACTCGGCAGTCGTTGGCTGGTAATACTCACGTCTTGCCGTTCGTCTACCTCCGGGCCGACCGTCGGAGCCGAACCGCTTCGTTCGCCAAGTACCTAAATACACTAGCCGAACGCGACTTGATTGAGCGAGCGTGTGCTGGTGGCGCGTTCACGGGAGTGTTTGCTTCGAATGTCGATGTCCCGGTGACCGAACATGATCGAGACGAAGACGCCGGTGAGGTACTTGACGATATGCTCGAAGAAGGCTATCCCGTATTAACGATGGGGAACACAGTCGATGACTTCATGCGAGATTTAGAAGACGAAATCACAACGCGAGCGACGAAAGTCGCTATTGAGGAAGCCGACTGAGAGTTTCCGGGATTCTATTGTGCCTCTCGGAATAAAATAACAGACCGCTGTGCTCTGTTGAATCCGATGACGGCACGGGGAGTACGATCTCTGAAGGCACGGTTATCTCGCTCTCCGTCGTCAAGGAGTTGGATCGATTTATTCAGAGGTCTTGATCTTCTTCCTCTCTGCCAAGAGTCTATCTCTGAATTCTCTTGGCAGCGCTCCTAGACCGAGTACAGAGTGGCCCTATCCCGCCGCCTTCTGCGGATTCAACGGAGCAGAACACAGTAAGATTCGACCTTGGTTCCCTGTCGAGATCTGATAACGAAGAACGCCTCCGACACATCGTTGAAGTCAAATATGTAGAGAAGACAAACAAACTAAGATGAATAGAAGAGGGTACTTGGGACTTTCAGCCGCTGGAATGACCTCTCTTGCTGGATGTTCTCACCGACTTCGGAAAATAGTCTCAGATAGCGATAGCGTCAAGACGGCGGCTACCGGGACCGTCACCACAGGGAGCGATCCGCTAACAAACGCGTCGGTGACCGCTTATCGGAACGGCAGCGAAATCACACAAACTACCACCGATGTTGATGGGTCATACGATATTTCTCTCGGCGGCTTCCCAGCTTGGGTTCGCTTCGACCACCCAGAGTACAATTCAGTTACGAGAGCACTCTCACCAGGATCGACGAGGAACGTCACACTAAAATCGGGAGAGGGAGCAGTCAGCTTAGCGTTCGGTGGAGACGCGATGTTTGGACGGCGGTACTACGAACCAAGAGACGATCCGCTTCGATTTTACTATCGGTTACAACCGGGTGACCGCCGTGATTCTCATGACCGACTACTCAATTCGGTCTCGCCGCTCCTCGAAGACGCAGATATTACATCAATAAACCTTGAGACGCCGCTAACGACATCAGAATGGCGACACCCGTCGAAGGCGTTTGTTTTCACCAGCCATCCAGTCGCTGCAGCGGCGATGGCTGATGCCGGCATCGATTACGCGGCACTTGCGAACACACATGCCTTCGATGCTCTCACACCGGGGCTCGAAGAGACAATAACAGCTCTCGATGAGGCCGAGGTTGCTCACTCCGGTGCCGGTTTAGAGCCCTCCACCGCTATCTCCCCGGCCGTTCTCGAACGTGATGGGGTAACCGTTGGCTTCGTTTCAGTAACGACGACAGCGGGCAGACAGTATGACCGCAACTGGGCGGCTGATGAGACGACTGCGACGTACACAGTCAACCGTGACGGCGAAACGCTCAGGGTCCAGGATCGTGCGGGAGTCGCTGAAGCGACGCCCGAAACGATCCGTGCCGGCGTACAGGCTGCGACCGAACGTGCGGATGTAGTCGTGACACAGATTCACGGCGGCGAGGAATACCAACGGACGCCTACACAGGAACTTCAAGATCTGGCTGATACCGCGATCGCTGCTGGCTCAGACTTAGTAGTAAACCATCACCCACACGTGTCGGGAGGGCTTGAGACGCGTGACGGCGCGTTGATCGCGTGGTCGATGGGTAACCTCTTTTTTGACCAAAACTTGTGGACCACATATCGATCGTTCGTCCTACAGGTGACTGTAACTCAGAACGGAGTACAGTCGGCACGAGCGGAACCGATCCTCATTGAAGGATACGCTCCACGGGGCGTGACCGGACCACTCCGAAACAGGCTGACATGGGAACTCGCCGGACTCTCAGACAGTTCGTTCACGATCGCTGATGATACACTAACCTACCAGCCTAGTGTCGAACGCCCCCCACGAGAACAATTAACCCTCGATGGTGGAATCCAACGCAGAGTGCGTGGGTGGATCACTGACTCTGATGACTCAGTACAGGTCGGTCGTGAACGATTCATTACCGGGTCGTTCGATGATCACGACGTTGACAGCGACGCGTACGAGGGAACCTTGTGGCGCTACGGCCGTGAATCACGTAGCAGTGATCAACCGATTGGCCAGAATGATTCTGGCGGGATCGAACTTGTCCGTGTTCGAGCAAACGAGAATCGAGCATTACTGTCACCATGGAACCGTCTGCCGGTTTCCAATAAGGAGTTCACACTATCAGGAACATACCGAACGAACGCGGAGGGAGAGCTACGCCTACTAGTCTCGTGGTACGACGATACATCTGGGAGTTCGTTCCAATCACAGGAAATGCCGCTGGCGCCAACAGAGCGTGAATGGGCTAATTTCTCAGTTGAATTAGAGCGTCCTGTCGATGCCACACATATCGATGTTTTCCTGTTCTTGAGTCCGCCTGACGGTGTCAATGTCCTGCGGGCAGCGTTTGACTCGTTAAGTCTCGTTGAATGGGAACCGGCTGATGTCAAAGGCGGCAGGCAGTTCGATACTATCCGAGGTCCATCGGGGGCAACCATCCACACAATCCCGGTTGGCGGCGAGGTGCGCTGGCAGTGATCGTCGCCGTCATCGTCACCGCGTTCGGGCTCCTCGCAGTGGCAGGATTGACACAGGTATACGGGTACCGACTTGGCGGTACAATTGCGATACCAATTCTCGCAGTGTACACCCTCAAAAGCTTTGTAATGTTCCCAATTTACGTTCTTAGTAGTGCCGTCGCGTATCTTGGACTCGGGCTGTTGAAGAATAAGACATTGATTTACGGCCGGGATGAACTGATCTACGCAATCTTAATTGGGAGCCTGATACCGGTCACAATCTTCCAGACATTCGGCTTTCTCATCCAAGATCTCTTCCAGACAGTTGTGTTTATCGGGAGTATTCTGCCTGGCCTTGCCGCATACAACTATCACCAGCTTGATGACGAGACCCGTTATTGGGATCTACTGACTGCGGCGGTGGTGTTCGTATGTTTGTTCGGGCTTGGCTGGTTCCTTGTCTCGGCAGAGTTCGCACCCACCCTTGCGACTGCCGCCCCCATTACGCTCTACTCCCGTACAGCAGATGTGGCAACCTGGAAAGGTGTCGCCGTCAGTGAGCCCCTGTCGCCGGTCATCCTCCCTCGGCTTGTAACCGTGTTGTTGTTCGCGGTTGGAATGCTCTTGTCAGAGCGTGTCCGTGAGCGGTACGACATCCGAATTGGAGTTGTTTCGGTGGCACTACTTGCGATCTTTTCGCTCGCTGACCGCCGACTCGTCTTTCTATACATTTGTCTCCTCGTTATTTCATATATTGCTGTACAACTGGTTCATCGTTCGTCGTTGTTGTACGGGCGTGTGCTCGTCGGCATTGGCGCAGCGTTTGGCATCGTCGCAGCCATACCGTTATCGATTGAACTGGGGATTACACGTGGTCTTTCAGCGTTCTTTGTCGGTATCTTAGCGGGGGTAAACGCGTACAACATTCACGTCGCAGAGCCGGCTAGTCGACGGCTGTTCGTCCCCCTTCAGTTTGGATCGTTCGTCTTCTTGCTGTGCTTGACTCGACTCACCGGAGCAGTCCTTCCAAGGGGATTTCCCCGCCAATTTGGTCTCACTGAGATAATAGTCGGCCTGAGCATCGTCGCCGTGTGCTTCGGATATGTTGAGTGGCGAACGATCCGAAAACCCGACGAAGAGGAAATTTCTGAGCGGTCTATTCTGAATCAGCCTGATAATAGCCAAGATGCTGCCGCACTCAACAATGAAACGTCACGAGAGATAGATACATGACCCGTGATAGCCGGTTCGAGGTGTACGATACCTCAGCGGGGTGGCGATGGAGATTGCGAACCAACAGTCTCGTTTTAACCCAGTCTACAGAGACGTTTTCTTCACCCGAACAGGCTCGCGCGGCAGTTAATCACGTCCGGGCAGCGGCATCTGTCATCGAAGATCTGCCGGAGCAACAGTTCAATGGCACTCCGGCGAGTGACCAGGTTACTGATGTACAGTGTATGACCGTCAATAATGGCGGCCAGTACGAGTGGGTGCTTGTTGATGGTGACAATGTACTTGCGCGGTCGACCAAGGCATACGAGGCCAAATCCGATGGTGTGACGGCAGCTAAGTCATTCTGTTCGGTTGCCAGCGTTACAGAAACCGCGTTCCTCCTTCGAAACCAGAACCAACAGTCATCAGCGTTTGATGTCGGCTCAACCTCTGTACTAGCGGCGCTTCGTTCCCTAGTTACGCTCCCAATTCGGGGATTCAAACACCGTCGGACGATCCAGAAGATAGACACACGGATAGTTGTCTCTGGCATTCGTGGGAAATCTTCGACTAGTCGCCGACTTGACGACGTGTTCAGGCGACGGGGATATGACACATTAACAAAAATTACTGGGAATCAACCCCACCTAATCCACAACGGTGGTGTAGTCCCGTTGAACCGCGAAGGACCCAGAACAACCCTATATGAGAATATCAATGTTTTTCGAGAGTACGTCCCCAAGCTCGCGAAATATTCCCCAGAAGATGTCGCAATTTTTGAGAATCAAGGAATTACGGAGTATACAACACGTTTGATTAATGAATCATTCCTAGACCCCCACGTTATTGTCCTGACTAATATTCGGCGTGACCATCAAGACACGCTTGGCGAAACCCGAGCCGAAATCGCACGGTCGTTTGCCAAATCAGTTCCACCTAATACCCACATCGTGTGCGGTGAACAGCATCCGGTCATCTATGAGTATCTGGAACGTGAGATCACGGCCACGGGGGCGACGATCGAACAAGTAGCAATCCCACAAGAGCACGAGGGGCTACTTGGGGCGGAGACAGCTCACGCGGTGAACCACACTCTTACGGCTGTTGGTGAATCTCCTGTTCCTTCGGATGAGATCCAAGCGTATCTCGAGGAGATTCAGCCCGCATGGACTACTGTCCCGAACGGGCTCATTTTTAATGCAGCGGAGGTGAACGACGTCGAGAGTACTGAAGCGGTTAGACAAGCTCTTGAGAACTCTGATCGTATTACACCATTTGTATTCTTGCGGCCAGACCGACGCGGTCGAACTGCCTCCTTCGTTTCGTACTTCGATCACCTTGCTGACCAGGGGATCATCGACGCTGGATACGTGATGGGTAGTGACAGTTCCGTATTCGCGAAAGAAACGAAGTGCGAGGTCACGGAGATAGACGTTGACGCCGATCCAGAAGCTGTGTTAGACCGGCTGCTCCATCACGATCGGCCCGTGATACTTATGGGGAACACTGTTGACGAGTTCATGCGAGAGATCGATTCAGAAATCGACTCGCGAGCACAGGGCAGATCGGGGGTTGAAAGGCCAGATGAAGTCCCAGTTTCGTAGTTCTCACGCGATTTTTTCATAGCCACCTATTGTGTCTTAATGACTCGCAGCGTTTCTCCCCTTCCCCACTGTTTCCCGGTAAATGACCGAGTGTTTGTACCACAAAAGTACTGGTTCACCTCGAAATGCAGGCGGACCGAGAGCTGCTACTCGCTCGCTCCTGCGGCGTTGGAACCGACCGCTGGCGCTCAAAAATCTACACTGATGAGTGCGTCTCTAGAGTCGGCCGCACCCTCAACAGTGGTAGTCAAGCTGTGGATCCTTAGTCCCCTTCGGAGTCAACGGTAAATACATCGGCTCTATTAGTCGGGTACACTACGGTGACCCAAGCACCTCATTCTGAGCCACTATCAAGCTGAATCGGGGTCGGTACTCGATACCGTTTATTTGCCCCTCAATGGGTGAGGGGCTCGCTGTACTGGAGGGTTCCCGAAACACGGTGAAATGATGGCAACGAGAGATATCTACGAAACTGGCTTCGACGAAGACGTCCAAACGGAGGCGAGCGCGAACCAGTGTCCCGAGTGTGACGGACACGTCACTACGAACGTCAAGGAAACGGTCTGCGAGGACTGTGGACTCGTTATCGAGGAACAACGTATCGATCACGGGCCCGAGTGGCGAGCGTACGATGTAGAGGAGCGCGAGCGAACAGGCGCACCGCTGACTGCGGCCCGCCACGATCGAGGCCTCTCGACGGAGATCGGCCACGGCACTGATGCACACGGGAACGAGCTCTCAGGGCAGAAGCGCCGGCGGCTGGCCCGGATGCGACGTGAGCAGACCCGTGGTCGCTGGCGGTCGAAAGCAGAACGGAATCTCGCACACGGGCTGGGCGAGGTGCGCCGGCTGGCGAGTGCGCTCGAACTCTCCGAGTCGATTCGTGACCAGGCGTGCCAGCTCTTCCGGAGCGCTCAGACCGAGGATCTGCTTCGTGGCAGGTCCATCGAAGCCATCGGCGCAGCGAGCATCTACGGTACCTGCCGATGTAACCAACATCCGCTTCTCCTCGAGGACATCGTCGGCGCCGCCCGAGTCGAGTCCACTCGTGTCACCAACGCCTACCGAACACTGAATCGCGAATTGGAGTTGCCGACACCACCAATACGCCCGGCGTCGTTCATTCCGCGGCTGATCTCGGCGCTGGAGTTGGACCACGACATTCGCCGACGCGCGAATGAACTCGCAGAATGCGCCGAGGAGACAGCTCTCACGAACGGCTGTCAGCCATCGGGCGTCGCGGCCGCCTGCGTCTATCTGGCTGCCCAAGATCAGGGCACGTTGATTACCCAATCCACCGTCGCGTCGGCAGCAGAGGTGTCAGTCGTGACACTCCGAAGCCGGCGGGACGAACTCCAAGCCATCTGAGACGCCTCCGGGAGAAGAGTACCTACATACAGGCAGAGAGTCTACCAAGGAGTATGGACCTCGAAGAGACTGTCGAGTATCTGTCGACAGAACTCGATATCGAGCGGAGTGAGCACGTTCGCGAGGTCGGTCGAGCGGTCGCCGAGCTCCGTGACTGACTCGGTCTCAGGCGGTCAGATTTATCCCGTCGTCGCCGAATCCGTCCCCGCATTTCCTCACCCTTGAGTTTAAATACCAAACCGGGGGAAACGCGGAGCGAATCGATGACTGACCACAACTCAGACCGAGAGGCGTTCCAACCTGTCGGGGAGGGCGCTCTGGTGCCGGACCCAGCGCTGGATCAGCCAGCAGACGGCCAGCCAAGCCGCCAGCGTGAGGCCTCGCATTCGGGTGGGTATCCGGATGGAACTACCGACACGGACCGAGCCTGTATCTCCTGTGGCGCATCGATCCCGGCGTCGCAAGGAAAATGCCGGTTCTGTCTCGAACACGAACTCGACGCCGCGTCAGCGTCGGATGCTGCGAGTTCCGAGCAGACACTCCGTGGTGTGATCCACTTCCTCGTCGAATCCGGGACGTTCTACGGCGCCGTGGCAAAGGGAGCAGCCGCAGCGACACTTCTCACGGCCGGTCACGAGGAGCCGATCGACGACTGTACGCTCATCTACGATCTCGACGACGAGCCCGCACCTCAGCTAACCGAGCGTTGGCCTACGCTCTCCGCTGCTGCCGAGGTGACCTCAGCGGCTGGCGACGCGTTGCTATCAGCGGCCCGTGAGCGGACAGGGGAAGAAGATGGGAGGAACAATCGCACTCAGAAGGAGATTCCACGCGTCTATGACGAGTGTGGCCAGGGAATTCGTGATGAGTCGTCCCTCGAGCACACGCTCGACGACGGCGACCAGCTGTGGATCGTCCCAGCAGTCGCTGTTGAAACAGTTCCTCGTGAAACGGAATCCACCAGTACCGGAGCCGAAATCCCGACCGTGACAGCCCTGGAGTGCCAGCACTGTACGAAAGAAACAGAACATCGATTTAGGACACGCGAGTCGCTCCCTGACGAGACCTGGACGGGCCAACCAATCTGGGAGTGCCAGGTTTGTAGCACAGGTCGCTACGGGCCTGCTCCCGAATAGGGCAGGAACGAGGCCAGTTTTAACCAACAATATCCGGTGTAAATGGATTTTGTTGGTTAATACGGTGAGTACCCTCAAGTCCGACATCAGTCACGACGGGTGTTCATCCGGCCTTGTTCGCAGCGGCCTGTCTCTCGAAGGCCGGTCGCTAGGAGGGGCGATGGCTGATGCAATCCGAGGTTGCAGGGGCCGCTAATAACTCACCGACAGCGATTCGGAACCATCGAGACACACTACAACAGCTGGACGAAGAACACAGGGTGGGCACCAAGGGCAATACACAGACACGAGCGGTATCTCCAAAAAGCAAGGGTTAGATATGCGTTGTAACAGAGGGTATCGACAATGGACGAGGACACGGAGTCAATCGGCTCTGTTGAAATCCTCGGAGGGTTACAGGTTCACATAGTAGTCTGATCGTATGGAAGTCCTCCCGAAGTCGCGGTTGCTCCGGTTCGTTGAGCAGGCGTACCACTTGGCTCGGCGAGCTGTTGCCCGCTACTCCTCGAAGTTCTCGAAACGTCGCTACACACTCCACCAACACATCGTCTTGCTCTGCCTCAAAGTTCGGAAGAATACGACGTACCGGATGCTTCTTGACGAACTCATCGAGATGCCCCGGATTCGAAGAGCCATCGATCTTGAGGAACTCCCGTTGCCCTCAACGCTATGCAAAGCGTTCAACCGACTCGATATGGCAGTCTGGCGGGTTCTTCTTAATCTCTCAGTTACGCTTCTCCCAACCAACGGTGTCGTCGGGATCGACGCTTCCGGGTTCGACCGCAGTCATGCCTCGAAGCACTACACGAAGCGAACGAAGTTGACAATTCAGCAGTTGAAAGTCACGCTTCTCGTGGACACGAGGGTGAATGCTATCCTTGACGTACACGTGACGACAACACGAAAACACGACTCGAAGATCGCGCCGTCGCTCATCAAGCGGAATACCGATTATGTAGCGGTTCTCCTCGGCGACAAAGGATACGATGATCAGAAGATTCGCACTTTAGCCCGTGAAGCTGGTGTTCGACCGCTCATCAAGCACCGCGAGTTCTCGTCTCTTCACAAAGCGTGGAATGCTCGGTTGGATGCCGATCTTTACGGTCAGCGCAGTCAGAACGAGACGGTGAACTCTCGGATTAAACGGAAGTACGGTGCGTTCGTCCGCTCACGGTACTGGTGGAAGCAGTTCCGTGAACTCGTTGTCGGCTGTCTCACTCATAACATCGACAAGGCACTCTGAACGTTAGATATAGAGGGTGTACCTCACAGGCGGGTGAGAAACTCACTGATCTCCGTCAGTAGCGGTGTGACCGATACAGAGATCTCTTCTATTGGAGAGAAAACCCGGGTTCAAAATACATACATGGGTACTGGCCACATTACGACTAATGGAAGAAGATACGACGCCCCGAGAGAAGGATAAACACGGGGCTGACTGGTATCGGACGCTCGTTGAGGAGGTGAATGATCTCGCAACAGTCGTTGATCCCGACGGGACGATAACCTACGTCAGTCCGGCTGTCACACGGGTGCTCGGCTACGACCCCGACGACTTGATTGGTCATGAAGGATACGAGTTTGTCCATCCCGAGGACCGAGAACGAAACGCCGACGCGCTGGAGGCAGTTCTCTCGGACCCATCTGAATCCGAGACTGTCGAGGTCCGGTTCCGCCACGCCGACGGCTCGTGGCGCTGGATCGAAGCCACAATGCGGAATCGACTTGACGACGACATCATCGATGGGATCCTCCTTAGCAGTCGGGATATCACGGAGCGAAAGGAGTACGAGGCCGAAGCCCGGGAACTTGCCGAAGAGTACGAAGCCCTGTTGAACAACGTCGAGGATGCCATCTTTCTCATCAACGTCGAAAAACGAGAGGAGAGTGTCCGATTTGAATTCGAACGCCTCAGTCCCTCCTACGAGCGGCAAACCGGAATTATAACAGAGGACGTACAGGGCCAGACACCGCGTGATGTGTTCGGCGAGGAGCAGGGGGCTGAGTTAGAAGCGAACTACCACCGCTGTGTCAACGCCGGCGAGCCTATCTCGTATCAAGAGGAGCTCCGGGTAGATGAGGGAGCACGTTTCTGGCAGACGAAACTCGCGCCGGTGGTCAATGACGGTGAAATCACGCGCCTGATCGGGGTCACTCGGAACGTGACTGAACGCGTCGAACGAGAGCGACAATTACGTCAGCAGAACGAGCGCCTCGAAGAGTTTGCAAGTGTTGTTTCCCACGATTTGCGGAACCCGCTCAATGTCGCACAAGGTCGTGCAACGCTCCTCGACGAGCAGGTCGAAAGTGATCATCTCAAGCCACTTGTCCGAGCGCTCGACCGGATGGAGGCAATCGTTGAGGACACGTTGACGCTTGCTCGTCAGGGCGACACGATTAGCGAAACCGAGTCGGTCAGCCTGACTGACCTCGTCGGGAAGTGCTGGGGGACAGTAGACACGGAGGACGCAAATATCGAGATCGTCGATGAGATGACTTTCGAAGGTGATCCCGATCGGCTACGGCACGTGTTCGAGAACTTGTTCCGCAACGCTGTTGAACACGGTGGGTCCGACGTGACCGTCCGTGTGGGTTGTCACGATGAACAGGGAATCTATGTTGAAGACGATGGGCCAGGAATTCCAGTCGAAAAGCGTGACGAAGTGTTCGAGCCTGGTCATTCGTCAGCACGGGGTGGGACTGGTTTCGGGTTGACCATCGTAAAACGGATTGTGGAAGCCCATGGCTGGGAATTGTCTATAACCGATGGAACCGATGGTGGAGTGCGGTTTGAGATTGAGATGGCGAAGCAGAAAGACTTCGCGTGAGTGCTTAGACAAGGTCTGTCACCTATGCATCGAACAGTGCGGTAGTTAATCGATGGTAGCGTGTATGAGGTGCTCGCTATGTATTCAGCAGGATCCCTAAAACCTATCACCGACTGAGGATTTCAACAAGGCCAGTCAATCAGCTATTTGTCGGCTGCTGATATCCGTGACATCCACGAGTTGATCGTGGAGTCAAATGCGGAGACAACCGCTGGTGTCGCCTCACCAGGCGATATTGAATACACCGTTGAACATATTCAGGAAGGCCATTTCGGTCAGGTTCCCGAATCGATCCACGAGAAGGCATTTCAGCTGTTGCGGCTCATCGCGGCGAATCATCCATTCGTCGACGGCAACAAGCGAACAGCCC
Source organism: Haloplanus sp. GDY1 (assembly GCF_023703775.1). Taxonomy (NCBI): domain Archaea; kingdom Methanobacteriati; phylum Methanobacteriota; class Halobacteria; order Halobacteriales; family Haloferacaceae; genus Haloplanus; species Haloplanus halophilus. The sequence goes on from NZ_CP098517.1 coordinate 42,844, forward strand.
TTATGTCGACCCGAATTTTCTACGCGCTGAATGGCCGCCGCTTTGACTACGATCGGGAGGTCAAAGAGACCCTAAAGGCGCTCGCGACAGATGAGGGCAGTGTCGATGCGGACGACGTGATCGAGTATCTACGAGCGCACACAGAGCCACTGGCGCCGGAATATGAGGCGACCATCAACCTGTGGCTGGCACGAATTGAAGACACAGACCAGCTACCGGCGGACCACGACACTGTCGACCAGGAATCCCACGAACCGAACGATTATGATGACGACCCGCATAGTGAGGAGTAAGAATGGCCGCTGAAAGTGACCAGCCCGAGATTCCGGATGGGATGTCCCCCGAGGAGGCACGGCAGTACCTCATCCGGTTCCTCGGCCGCCAGGACCTCGACGAGCACGAGGAAATCTACGACGAACTCGCGACTGAGTAGGACTATCTCTTCGCTGCGGGCTCTACCATTACGCCGGCCAGCCGAGCGATATCGGTCTTCCAGCCCTCCAGCGATCGTCGCTACCGCCGCCGGGAACTGCTGTAGTCCGTCATCTGTTCGCGAGCGGCTTCGACATCCGAGTAGAGTGCCAACGCATGCTTGATGAGCCGCCGGTCTTCCAGATTCTCCTCCCAGCGCGTGACGACATCGCGGCGTTCCTGAAGTTTGGCACTTGAGAGCGACCCATCAGCAAGCGACTGTTCGAGGTCTTCCCACGTCTCGACGTCGTAGGTCGCCTGCCACTCCTCGATCTCCTTGGTAATCGCGGCCAATTCGCTCCGCAACTCCTCGCGGGTGTTTTCCTCGATGAGCGTGCGGATCTCCTCGAAGAGCAGTCGCGTGTAGTTCGGCTGGTAGCGCGTGGTCTCGCCGGCCTCGACGCGACGCAGCTGGCCTTGGTCGACGAGATCCTGGAGTTCCTCGTTGGTCGTACTCCAGGCGGCGTCGGCCTGCTCGCTGATCCAGTTAACCGACCGCGGTTCGCGAAGCGTCTCGGCGACCGCCCGAATACGGTCGCGGGCACTCATCGACTCAGCCCACGTCTGGACGCCATCTCGCGGGGATTCGGACATGCTTGGCACCTCTTGCAACAGTGTTCGCGTTGTACTCCCATATATGTTTGTACTCTCTCGTATAATCGAGAGGATATTGCGAGCGAAGGCCTCCGGACGTTGAAATGCGATACCGACAGAAGCTATGAGCCAACCGATGCACAACCGATATTCTGACTTCGAGGAACTGCGGCCGACCGGCGAGGCGTCCCACATTCCGGACACGAGGCTGGACGACGGCTGTGAGGGTGCCCCCCGGCGGCAACGCGTCGCGACGAGCGCTGGTGGCTACCCTGATGCGCCGACGGCCGCCGACGGCGAGTGTCGGTCCTGTGGGGCGTCAGTCCCGATCGGCCAGACGAAATGCCGGTTCTGTCTCACCAACCATCTCGGGAGTGACGCCACAAGCACGAACGAGACAGCGTCGACGACGTTCCTCGGTATCGTCCACCTGATCGTCGAGTCGACCACGTTCTACGGCGCCGTCGCGAAGGGCGGCGCAGCGGCGAACCTCCTCTCCGCCAACGAGGCGGAGCCGGCCGTCGACAACTACACCCTCATCTACGATCTCGACGAAGCACCGGCGCGCCAGCTGGTCGAGCAATGGCCCTCACTCCCCGACGCGGTACAGGTGTCGTCAGCGGAGGGAGAGCGGCTTCTCAGTGCCGCCCGTGACCGGACTGGGTGGCGCGGGCAGGGAGCGTCGGAGCGTCAGGAGCAGGCCCCGACGCGGCTCTACGACCAGCGTGGGGACGGCATCCGCGACGCGTCGCGTCTCGACGCGGTCCTCGACGATGCCGACGACGCGGTGTGGCTGGTTCCAGCGATGGCGCTGACCGAATCTACTGGCGAGGCTGCGGCTGACCGCCAGGTGTCGTCGGTACCGACGACGCAGGAACTCGACTGTCAAACCTGTGGACGGGCGACCGACCATCAGTTCAAGACCCACGAGTCGGTCCCGGATGAAGCGTGGACGGGGCAACCGATCTGGGAGTGCCGGGTGTGTGGCTCAGCTCGCTACGGACCCAGCAAAGCGGGTCAGGACTCGCCTTAACCAACATAGCGACACAGAAACACACCAATGTTGGTTAACGAGCAGGCCCCGTCCGACAGCTACCCGCAGCCGGAGAGGTTTCTCTGCGCCGTGAATCGGCGAGGCGCTTCAAATGGACCCACGCAACACACCCGGATATCGACTGCATCGCTCACTCACCAATCTCAAACGCATCGAGACGGCCGGACTCGACAACGCAGATCAGGAGCGGATAGAGGCAGCGAGAGCTCTCCTGCAAGACGTGAGTCTGCTCTCCCAGCCGGAAGACAGCGGGGACGCCGGAACACAGATCGAGTCCTGAGCGGCGGTATAACGATGAATCCGGATGTCTCGCTCCTGAGGCTGTTTATTGCCCCCCAGAAGGGGTGCGGGGGAGAGAACCACGAGGCCAACAAATGACCCACCTCACTGAACAATTCCATATTCCCCGAGAGTATCACGCTGCCTGTTCCCGAATCCTAGAGCTCGGGCAACGCCATCTCCGTCGATTGCTCAAGGAAGAATACTGGCGAGACAGGCACCTCGAAGCGATTCAGTCCCGCGATAGCAACGACCACACCTACGTCCGAGACGACGAGTACGAGCCGTTCGAGGACATAGACGCATACCTCTACAACCGATTCAAGCGATGTATCTACCATCGTGTTACTCGGATTCTAAAAGCTCATCGTGAGAAGTACCGTGCCTTCCAGTTCATCGTCGAAACTGTCGAGGAACGAAAAATCAGGCGGGTTGGATGGCAGCAGCTTCGAAGCCGCCTATTCGATAGTGGAGACTCACCGTACATCCAGTGGAGCAATATCGAAACCGTCGTCGAGCAGCTAAACAATCATTACGACCGGAATGGCCGATTTCCTGAAGCATACACGGACCTCGTCGACTGTCCCCAGCCCGACGACACGGTTCCCTTCGGCCCGGACAGTCGTGGAGACATCCACGAGGTCCAAGCCGCGGACGGAGAAGTCGTGGTGATGCTGAAGGCGCCGGATTCGCTATCGCCCAACTCGTATGCCGACTGGACAGAGCACGAAATACGGTTCCCAGCCCACCAACGGTTCAACGAGATGCTTGAGGCAGGGGAGCTGAAAGCGCCGACACTGCATTCCTCCGAATACGGCTATACGCTGGACGTGCCAGTGGATGTTCCCGAGACCTCCGTAGACACCACTTCCGACCGTGTTCTCGCTGTGGACCTCGGCGTGAAAAAGCAGGCAACTGCGGTTGTGTTAGACGGATCTGAAGACGGGAAAGATGAATCCCAGATCGCGCCACCCAACTTCGTCGACCACCACGCGAAGGACAAACTGTTTCGAGTGAAAGCCGACGCCGAGGGCATAGACAGCCGCCTTGCCGAACTCCGCCAACAGGGCAAGAGCCATACCGAGCAGTTCGCTCACCTCCTCAGCGAATATCGCCGGACGCGACGGAAGGAGCGACGTCTCCGCGACCAGATCCAGCACGATGTAGCAAATCAGCTGGTGTGGCTCGCGGCCGTTCACGAGTGCGAGACGATCGTCCTCGAGTCGCTAGGGCAGTTTGAGGCCGAAGAGACGGGTGGCGTGACGGCATGGAGCATCTCGACGTGGGCCCATGGGAAGTTACTTGAGCGGCTCCGGTACAAGGGTGACCTCCTCGGGCTCGACGTCGAGACGGTGAATCCCTGGGGGACATCACGCTACTGTCCGCGATGTGGCGAACGCGGCAAGACCGTGAAGGCCCCGACAGATCACACCGAGTTACGCAACGGCGGCCACTTCTACTGTCCCAGCTGTGAGTATGAGTGCGACCGAGATGTGGTCGGCGCGGTCAATGTCGGACGAAAACACCTCTCTGGGAGTCGGATGGAAACGGCGAATCCCTGTGTCTACACGGCGCGGGGAAATCACGCCAGCTTTCCATCACGCCCCACCTGCGAGCGTGTCCGTTCTGAGGCCGGCACGGAGGATTCAGAAACCGTGTCGGTGCCTGGCGTTCAGTCCGCGGCCAACAGTGAACAGGACCCGGCGAGTGGCCGTCAGACCCGATTGTCCGAGTACCGTTCTTCGTCCCTCACTACGACACGAAGCCGGGCAGAGGAAGGACTGCAACAAAATCAGAGCAGGAAGACGGGACTGCGGTGTCCCAGCGGGAGCATTACGAGGCAGTGTTTGCTCGTCAGCACGAACGATTCCCACGAGGTGCTTCCAAATCCTGCCGAAAATTAGAACGGCTACGATGACTTTGAGGTCTACGAAAGTTTAGGACCTTACGGACCACGACATCGGAATCGCGAGGGTCGAAGTTCTCCGAGACCTTCGCTAGCTCAGGACTCCGCCGGAGAGCTTCGCACACTACTTGCCCAACCTGTAAACCGCCAAATCAACTATGGACAGTCTTGCTCGATATTATTGAGTTCATTTAGTGCCTCCAGACGTTGTTTGGCCTGGCGTTGCTTCTTTTCTCGCTGGGGCTCTTCCATACGGGCATATCGGAAGGCCTCTGCCACCACGTTTTGATCCAGCCCATAGAAATCGTCTATATATAATTGAATCAATGAATCAGCTAAGTACTTGGCCACGCGTTCATGGATTTCCCAGATGTCCCCCCAGTTTGCTTCGTGGACCCATTTGTTCCGTGTGTCATAGAGCTGCTCAGTGATGGTTTTGAAAAATATTTCGTGGGCCTCACTGGCACTGACACTATATGCCCACATCGCCCGGTCAACGATTTCGCTTTTTTCACCGTGCCCAGCTAATGTGAGTTCTTCAATACACCGCCAAAATCCGAAAAATGCATTCTGACGTTCTGTCTCGAGCATTGCTCGCTGATACTCTAAAAGAGCATCTTGGAATATCCCTGCAAGTCCATCAGCGCCATAATTGAAGGACGGGATCTCCTCAAACCGCTCCGGCAGATCTCCATTAGTCCAATCCAAGTCCACAGTGCGAGGTGAACTCCTATTGGTGATGGCGACCTCTAATGGATGGTCAGTGCCAGCTGTAAGGACAGCCATCGGTTCTTGTATCCATGACCACCGTGGGTTCCCTGGCGAGGACTGGTCCCGCTCGCTCAATCGCTGAATTTCCCAACAATAGAGTGTATGATTGATCTTCGCACACAACAGATTCAGAGCAGTATTGAGCTTATTCGCTGCATAGCTACGTCCTTTCGACTGAATAGTCGTCGTCCAATAGCTATAATCTGTATCCTCACACAGCGACTCCACCGTCCCAGTTCCGAATGTGTCGGGATACCTTCTAAATTCTGAAAGCTGCTCAGACCATTCAGACTCAGAGATTGGCTGGAAGGTAATATCGAAAATCTCAATTTCTGGCGGAGAGCCAGCCCATTGTATATTCAACGGGAAATAGAAGATAGTTTCCAGTTGCTCACCCTGCCCGATTTCAGCAATGACCTGATTGACTTTTGCCTCGTACGTCGATACCAGTCCATCTTCTTCAATCGATTCCTCAACGGGATAGTGATATTCGTCCCAGTCTACCTCAGCGTCCGATTCGAATGCCAGGTCTTGGATGATGCCCATCACATCTGACATTATATCAGATGGAGCAATTCCCAAGTCATAGAGCGGGAAAGTCTCCTGTGCTAGTTTCTCGAACGCATAATTTGAACGATGGCGAGCCCACGGTGACGACGAGCGTTCGCTTGCTTCAAACGCATCAGGTGTCGAATTACGGCTGATATCGTGTTGCCAGTCAATTGCCCATTCTAGCAGCTGGTGAATTTCTTCCGACTCTAATGACATTGCCCCACTATTAGTACAGGACTATGAATAATCGCCGGGACAGAACTAACCCAGTAGGCTGTTCGAACCGGTCACAGCTGTTTGTTTTTCTTCCCCCGGGAGGGGTGCGGGGCGATCCAGTCGCGGTCGCCCCGTGAGGTGATTGCTCGATGGGACACCGCGCACTCGTTGCGTACGAACGCACAGACGGACAGTACACGCTCCACTACAGCCATTGGGGCGCAGCGAACCTCAAGCTCAAGCACCGAATTTCGGCTGAGTCGCCGTTCGGTGGCGACGACACCGACTCCAAGTGGGCGAAACAGCTCCTCGCAGAGCTTGCCGATGGCCTTGAGGCAGATGCGGTCGACGGCTACCTCGCTGGCGAGGATCGACCGTCGACGGTCGTCGAGCCGAAACCCCGCGCCACCGGGCTCACCCTCGACGAGATCGTCGCGGACCATCTCGACTACCTCCACCACGAGGCGTTCTTCGTGGTGTCGACGACGTTCGAGGCGACCGCCTATCGGACGCTGTGGTTCGGGCTCCAGTACGACTCGGAGACGGTCGAACAGGGAGAGACGGTCGGGAACGGCGCGCTCGCGACGGTGCGCTGGTACGACGGCGAGCCGGTCGGCGACGGCCACCTGCAGGGACAGTTCGCGGCCCTCAAAGACGTCGTTGGCGACATGCTCGACAAGGGCGTCTTCACGCCGTCGACGGCGAGACAGTACCTGAAACAGAAGCTGGCCGAGCGAGTCGGAGACCGACAGGAGCTCCTCATTCCGACCGGAGAATCACCCTTCGAGACAGCGAGTCTCGGCAAGCCGTAACACCAATCCCTTAGTGGATATCGGGGGATGTCTAAGTATGTCAAATCAGTCTGAAGATGACGTTCGTGTTTGGCTTGTCGAACGGACGTACTCCGATGACGAGCAGAACCTGATCATCCTCACCTACGCAACACCCGATGGAGAACAGTACTATCGGAAGGAACGCGCACTCACGTCCTTCACCGACGTCCGAGATACGACAGCAGCAGTCGATGCTGAACCCGGCAATCTTGGCATGGTCGATGACCCCGACCTCCAGGAGCAATACGCGGCCGAAGCACAGCGAATGCAGGAAGTTCACGACCCTGACGACGTAATCTGAGATCTACTGGTCGACAACGCTGCAGGCCATGGGTTATGTCGTAGCAGGCCTTAGACGGGGTATGCGCGAACTCGTCTTCGCTCTCGAATACGAGCCCGGCTGCAACAGGGTGGCGGACGCCCTCGCCGACCACCCCGACGCTCGCGTTCGCTCGCTCTCGCTGCACGCCACTGCCGAGCGTCTCTGGCGGGTCGACCATGCCACCGGTACGCCTGAGGCGCTCAACGCCATCGAGGACGCCTTTCTCAACGGCGACTACTACGCTGACTGTCTCGCCACCGAGGACTGCAACGCCACACAGACCACCCGCGTCCTCGACCGCACGGACGACGCGCTCATCCTCTACTCAGATTGGGAGCGCACTCCGACCTGCGCCTCAGTCCCCCACATCGCTCGCGACCACCTCGGCGACGGCGTGCTGTTCGAGACTCGTCACGAGGGCCGCCACTACACGTGGCGACTCATCCACTCCGGCGATGGCGACGTGGCGGCGTTCTTCGACGCTCTCAAAGTCGCCGTCGGGGAGTGCGCCCAGATGGAGATGCTCCGCACAGCGGACACAACATCAGCTAGGGGAAGCGACGGAACACCAAGTGGATTGCCTCCAGCCCAAGAGGCTGCTCTCCAGGCCGCCGTCGAACACGGCTACTACGAATCACCCCGCGAGGTCGATGTTGGAGAACTCGCAGAGCATCTCGACGTGCCACGGTCAACACTCACCTACCGACTCCGTCGGGCGGAAGAACATTTGGCGAAGCAACATGTCGCCGGCGAGCGGGTAGCGGAAGAACGGCTGGCATCCCACTGAGGGCCGTAGTTGGAATATTCCAACAAAGACATATCGAACTCCCGCTCCTACCGTGACGTGATGACAGAGAATCCGGACGCAGCAGGAGGAACGAGCGGCGGCGGACAGCGACGTGAGCTGACCGCCCGCCTCGCCGTTCCCGAGATGGACTGTCCCTCTTGCGCCCAAAAGGTGAACAAGAGCCTCCAGCGTGTCGACGGCATTACTGACGTCACGCTCCAGCCGACCACCGGCACGGCCAACGTCACGTACGACCCTGATCGAACTAGCGAAGCCGACGTAGTCAAGGCGATTGAAGGCGCCGGCTACGAGGTCGTCGGGGGCTCGGACGCCGAGGGCGATGATGAGGACAACCAGGCGGCCGATGGCGTCGACATCGCGCCACCATCGGAGGTCTGGACGAGTCCTCGCGCTAAGAAGACGTGGCTCGGCGCGGCGTTCGTCACGCTCGGCCTCCTCTTTGAGTTCCTCCTCACCGGACAGAACGCCACGGTGGCGAGCGTCCTCGAGTACCCGCTCCACATCGCAGATGTCCTGTTCCTCGGCGCCGTCGCCGCCAGCGGCATCCCGGTCGTCCGTAGCGGGTACTACTCCGCGAAGAACCGAAGCCTCGACATCGACCTGCTGATGGGGACGGCGATCATCGCGGCGACCGGTATCGGCTACTTCGTCGAGGCGGCGACGCTGGCCGTCCTATTTAGCATCGCCGAGCTGCTCGAGGACTACGCGATGGACAGGGCACGGGACTCCCTGCGCGAGCTGATGGAACTCTCGCCCGACGAGGCGACCGTCCTTCGCGACGGTGAGGAAGTGAACGTTCCCGCCGAGGAGGTCGACGTTGGCGAGACCGTCGTCGTCCGCCCCGGCGACAAGATTCCGCTCGACGGAACGGTTATCGAAGGCGGGAGTGCAGTCGACCAGTCGCCGATCACGGGCGAGAGCGTCCCCGTCGACAAGCAGACGGGCGACGAGGTCTACGCCGGCGCGATCAACGAAGAGGGGTACCTCGAGGTAGAGGTCACCTCAACCGCTGGCGATTCGACGCTCTCGCGCATCATCGAGATGGTCCAGGGCGCACAGGCGAAGAAGACCGAGTCTGAGCAGTTCGTCGACCGCTTCTCCGGCTACTACACACCCCTCGTCGTCGTGCTGGCAATCCTGACCGCCGCAATCCCGCCGCTGGTCATCGCCGACCCCATCTCGGTCGACCTGGCCGGGTACGGGTTCACCTTCGCGAGCGACTGGCAGACGTGGTTCATCCGGGGGCTCACCCTGCTGGTGATCGCCTGTCCCTGTGCGTTCGTCATCTCGACGCCCGTCTCGGTGGTGTCGGGAATTACGAGCGCCGCGAAGAACGGCGTCCTGATCAAGGGCGGCAACTACCTCGAGGCGATGGGCGAAGTCGATGCCGTCGCGCTCGACAAGACGGGGACGCTCACGAAGGGCGAACTCGCCGTCACCGATGTCGTCCCGGTCGGTGACACCACGGAGGACGATCTGCTCCGTCGCGCCGCCGGACTGGAGCGTCGCAGTGAGCACCCCATCGCTGCGGCCATTCTCGCCCGTGCTGAGGAGACGGGCGTGGGTAATCTGCCCGATGCGACGAGTTTCGAGAGCCTCACGGGGAAGGGCATCCGGGGCGAGATCGACGGCAAGACGTACTATGCGGGCAAGCCCGCGCTCTTCGAGGAGCTGGGCTTCGACCTCGCTCGAGCACGCCGCGAGACGGACGGCGGCGTCGTAGCGGAAGAGTCGTCAGAGTCCGACGACGGGGCGTTTGCCGAGAATGCACTCTCCGCGCTCGAGCGGGAGGGCAAGACGGTCGTCATCGTCGGGACGGAGTCGGAACTGCTGGGTGCGATCGCCATCGCCGACGAGGTTCGCCCGGCCTCGAAGCGGGCTGTCGAACGCCTACACGAGCTGGGCGTCGAGCGCGTGGTGATGCTGACCGGCGACAACGAGGGCACCGCCCGCGCCATCGCCGAGCAGGTCGGTGTCGATGAGTATCGCGCCGAACTCCTGCCCGACGAGAAGGTCGACGCAGTCGAAGAGTTACAGGCGGAGTACGGGGAGGTTGCGATGGTCGGCGACGGCATCAATGACGCCCCCGCGCTCGCCACTGCGGAGGTCGGCATCGCGATGGGCGCGGCGGGCACCGACACCGCCCTCGAAACGGCTGATATTGCGTTGATGGGCGACGACATCGGGAAACTCCCGTACCTGTACGATCTGTCGCATACGGCCAACGGTGTGATCCGGCAAAACATCTGGGCCAGCCTCGGCGTGAAGCTCCTACTCGCGCTAGGCGTGCCGCTGGGCCTGGTCAGCGTTGCGCTGGCAGTCGTTGTCGGAGATATGGGGATGAGCCTCGGCGTCACCGGGAACGCGATGCGGTTGTCCCGGATTGAGCCCGATCGAATCATCGACGCCTGATTCTGCGGCGGGAAGTGCGGGCAGGACGCTCTTTTTTCGGGACTTACCTCCGCTACATCGAGACAAGTTGTGGTTTGTCTGGGGCAGAAAGGACTGAGCCCCACCGTGGGCTCGTGATTTGATGCCCGAGAATCCAGACGACGATCCATTCCACGATTGCGAGTTAGGTCCTGACGCAGTCCTCGGGACGCGCACCTTCCACGATGTCCTGTTCACCGACGACACGGAGACGCCGATGAACGTGGTAACCGGTGAGACGCCCGCCCATTCGCAGGCGACCGTCAAGGAGGCAAAGGAGTTCGCTGCGAGTGTTGACACCGACACGCCACAGATCGCACTTCCGGCGTCAGTCGAAACGCAAATCGAGACGCAGAGTAAGCCCTACACGTCGGCTGCGTTCTTCCACTTCAAGGCGACAGGCTCGCTCGAACGCCACCGCGCCTACCACGCCGCCTACGAGGCGGACGCGTTCGCGGTCGACTTCGAGGCCGACTACGCGTCGGGCGATCTAACCATCACAGTCGACCGAGCGAACGAGTCCTAAAAATCGACCGCTAGATCAGGTTTTTCGAGCGCCGGCGATGGGTGCCGGCGCAGCTGGAGCGAGCGAGCAATCACTCCCGGTGCGTCGGCGTTTCGAGGTGTTCGAGATGCACATGGTAATTTACGCTCTGGTAGAAGAATCGACCCACGACGACGCACTGGCCACCGGAAATTCGGTGTTCGACCGCCTGGTCGGCGCGGACCCACACGCCAGCGCCGTCTTCGATTACTATGTGACCTTCGACGGGGAGGACACGTCCGTTGCGGGGAAGGCACGATGGGGGGAGTTGCCGACGGCAGCCCCCGTCGACTCCGATGACGGCCAGGACCTGCTCGAGCGTGGCTGGGAGGCGACGAAGGAGGAATTCGAGCGTAATCTCGACCGGGTGAAGGAGGCCATCGACGAGCTCTCCGACGAGGAGATCATGCGCGACGAGGACCTCGCCCGACACGCCTTCCACCAGGTCGGTGCGTACGACGGCCCGACGATCTTCCTGTACACCGAACACGGAACCGGCATTCGCCACCGTGGACAACTGGACCGACTCCTCGAGGAGAGTGAAGAGCTCTGGATCGTACCCGCTGACGTCCACTTCTGATAATGCCTCCCATCACCAATTGGCGACGCGAGAGCCGCTCGCCGACACTCGCGTATCGGAACACCGAGACCGGTGCGCGAGCCGTGCTGCATCGTGCGCCGGACTCCTACCGGTACAAGTGGCGCGGGGGGATTCTCGTCGGCGGCTACCCGGTCTGGTCGCGGGGATACGAGACGAAGGATGCGACATCGTTCCGTGACGAGCTCCGGGAGCGGCCCGCACCGGACCTCAACTGCCCGGAGTGTCCGAACGACGACGTTCGCGTCGGCGAGAAGGCGGCAGACGGGGCGAAAGTCCAGCGGTGGTACGACTGCCCCGACTGTGGGTACGAAGCCCCCTCTCGCATCGTCTACGGCGCCGAGCGGTGAGTGGGTGAGCGCTGGGCGCTGTTTTTCGGCCGGGCACGAGGTGGTGGCCCGGTACGACCGGGTGAGTCAACCAATGACCCTCGAAGTACTAGATCGACACAGTGAGGCACTGTTCGAGTTCCTCTGGTGTCCCGTCTGCGGGCAGGAGGTCTTCACTCACATCCCCTTCGAGGGGGTGTTCTGCAAGAACTGCAACACCCAGGTCGAACTCCAAGAATCCCGAGAAACACGCGGTTACGAGGAGGCCGTGCTCGCCTGCTTCGATACAACCACGACCTGGAACCTCCACGTCGACGAGAAACTGCGTCGCGACCTGCCTGATGGGTCGGCCCGCGTGAAGATCCTCGGCGCACCGGGCGCCTACAAGGTCGACTGGTGGAGTCCAGAGCCGGGTGAGGACTGGGAACCTGTCGAGCGCGGCGAGTTCGACGACGTCGAAGAACCATCAGAGGTGTCGCACCTAGCGTAGAGCACGCGTTAGGGTGGTGAATTTACGCCCGACACACGTCGCAGTCTCCACATCCACGAGGGGTTCGCTCGCTGAAGTAGAGGCGGCGCCATCGAGCAAACTGATCCGCATACGTGTCCTTTCTGTACGGGAATTGGTACAGATTGACCCCGTCCGGCAGGTCTGTGATTTCGGGCGCGTCTACGCCGGGGAATCCGTTACGAAACACGAGATCTTCTGTTTTGGACACCAGCTCAGGAGCAACTGTGGATGGGTCCGAGGCCTTCAAGAAGTAGAGTGATGGGATGAACTCTTTCGGGTCGAAGAATCCGTTGGCGTGCAGAATCCACCCACAGAGCCACAGATACGCCTTCTCACTGGAGAAGAAGACTCCGTAGTGGTTGTCCGATTGCCGGCGTTTGTACACGAACACGGGGAGACCATAGCTGAAGCCGACTCGCGTTGGTTCTGCGTGGATATAGCAGTCCTCACGGTCGATGTAGTGGACCAGCGGAGCTTGACACAGCTTGCCCGGGTGCTCACCAGTACCGATCTGCTCCCACAGCTCCGAGACGGAAGCCACGTCGGCGCTCTCATCCTCGAGAGTTGTATCATCGATTGCACGATGGACGGGCGCAGCAGACTGAATCTCCTCGGGGAGATCGTCGCTGGACAGCTCCGCCGTCGCTCGGTCAGGGAGTGTCCGATAGAAGTGTTTATAGAAGCCCTCACGACGCCGCTTGTCGGCGAGCGTTTCGCACCGGGCGCAGTCCTCAATGAACATCGCTGGCACCACCCGGTCTGGATTCTCGGCGGCTTCCTCGTACAGACTACGCTGCCGTTCGGCCCGCCTGGCAATCTCATCCGGATCGGGGAGCGGTGAGCTCCTCTCGGACTCCGATGACATACGCATACCTTTGGGCTGGAACAGTATCAGTTTCCGAGCAAGGACCCCGCCCGACTGCCATCTTGCGAATTTCGGAATCCATTTTTAACCGGGTTTAAGTTGTCCAGTGACAGCCATTCGGCGAGATTCCAGCGACTCCACTCGATTCAGGAGAAGTTGTTTCTGCGCCGGCGATGGGTGCCGGCGCACAGGCGTCGGCGGTGATCGATGTCGACACGAAGTCAACTCCGATTCATCCAACGGAGCGAGCCCGCAGACGAACAGTCCGATACCGACCGCATCGCACAAATCTACCGCCACTCGGACGGGTATCCCGACAGCGTCCTCCGTGACCTTAATCAGCTGAAGCAGCTGCTCGACGAGACACGAACAGAGCGCGGGCCTGCATACGCCGCTGCCCAGTTCCTGTTCCTCGACACACTTTCGACGATGACCCTCTACGTGGATGAAGGACGTGACCGGAGCATCCACGCTGACCAACCCTCGGATCTCCTCGACCCGGACAATATGGAGCACCTCGACCAGCCGATGTTCCTGCTCGGACACGGCGTCGAGAACCCAGCCGACGGCATCCACGGCGACGAAGAGTACCTCTACGTCGTTGAACTCCCGACCCGGAACCCGTTCGAGGAGCCGTCCGAGTGGACGGTCAAAGTGAGCGGTCACTCCGCCTTCCCGCGCTGGGATGGTCCGACCGAGGAAGCCTTCGATCGGGCTAGCTGGCAGTTTGAAGGACCGCTCTCGGCCGCCGTCGACGAACTACTAGCTCAACCAAGCTAATCGTTAATTGGACACTCCCAAGGTTCGAGTGCTGAAGAGAAGGAGCACCCAGTATAGGATTCTTCGGAACGAATGATTTGCAGATTGCTACTGAGAGTTGCGAATCCGCCTTCGAGCTCGAGAATCCAATACCTGCTGTGCATAGAGTGAATCCTCTCGGTCGCTTTCCGCGACCCATTCAAACGCTTGACGAGAAATTTGTTTCATCAGGAGCTCACCGTTTTCGACTTTCCAGCCAAACGGTTCTTTAGGGTCTAATCCCCGCTCTCGAAGTATTTCGTCGTCCACACGCAGAGCCATTACGAGGTCGTCCCCGTATTCAGCTGCTTGTTCCGGGTTCAGCACCAAGTTATCGAGGAATTCATCGCTGTTCGGCTTGGGCGTCATCCACTCGACGCTCCACTCATCTCCGACCTGATTGGAAGGCATACCTGTAGAATAGTCGTTGCTCGATAAAATTGACAGGGGGAACGAAGGGTCGTATCAGAACGAGGTGTTTGCGCTCAGAACAGACCATTGCCAGGACAACAGAGAACAATACCCGTTTTAATCGATAAGTCCGATTGGTCCAGTATGGATTACGTGGATGAGCCGCCGGAAACAGAAAATCCTGTAATGGTGATTCGGGTAACAGCGAAATGTACCCTCTGCGAAACCGCTGAGCGGTGTGATTCACCTGGCGAAGCAAAAGAGTGGGCGAGAGATCATCAACATCCTCGAGACTTTATTGAATACCGTCGGACCTGGGCCGAGCGATAACCAATTCGACACCTCGATACTCAGATTACACCTCCAAGTGCGAGGATGCCAAGCAGTAGTAGAACAGCCGTAACTACTCCCCCACCAGCAGTGAGGAGCTTATTCTCCATCACCTTCTCGTGGATCGGCATCGCGGCGTACTCCTCGCGGAAGGCCTCGAGATTCTCCTCGTCGTAGAAGTACTTCGTCTTCAATGCGAACCGTTCCGTCACCGCGCAGCCCGTACAGACCGGTTCGCCTTCCAGCCGCTCCGTTTTGGTGTGGCTGGTACAGGCGATCGCCCCGCAGTTCGGACAGTAGGTGTACGTCTCGGTGACGCCACTCGTGTCACAGTGGACGCACTGATGGATGCCGTCCTCGGCGGTCACTCGTGACGGGCCTGCCGCGTAGTACTCGTAGGGGTAGGTGTACTCCTGGACGTCGGTAGTGTGCCGAACTTCCGGGAGGTACACTGGTTCGATCGACTGGACAGAGATGTCCGAGCGGTTCGGCTCACAGGTCTTGTTGTACGTGACGTTGTTGTCGCCGGTGTAGGTGACCGTCGTCGTGTGATGCTGCTGGAGGCGCTCGACGGCCCACTCCTTGTACTCCGTTTGCGTCTGCCCGAACCGCCGCTCCTCGACGTCGTCGAACACCTCTCCGAACTGCGCGGTGTCGAGGTCGACCGTCGCGTGGAGGTTCTCGGTGACCAGCGTCCCGACGTCCTCATCGACGACCTGCGGCTGCCCGCGTTCGGTGTGGGCAACGAATCGCGTCCGGTCGTTGATCCGGTGAATGACGCCCACCGACGTCTCGAAGACGGCGTTCGTGTCCGCGGTGACCGCTACCACCGGGCGGAACGTCACCGATGAGTGCGGTTCTGAGAGGTCGGCGGCTTCGATGTTCTCGATGTCGCGGAACGCCTCCGCGACGGCGGCGTCGACGTCGGCGGCCGGATCGTACGGGCGCAGGGTCTCGTCGCAGAGAATCTCGATGCGACCGTTGTAGAGGTCGAGGCCGATCTCGTCGGCGATCTCTCGGAGGTCCTCGCCGTCGAGCAACTCGATTGGGTGCGGGTCGTCGTTCTGCTGGAGGCGGTCGGCGTACTCCTGAGCGGGATTCGTGAACCGGCCGGTCGTGACGACCATTCCGCGTTTGGGGCCGTCGAAATCGAATGTCGCGATGGCGGAGTGGAGCTTCTGGACGACCGGCCGTCCGACCGTCCCCGTGTGCTTGCACTCGACGATGATCGCGCGCCGCGTGCCGTCGACGACCTCCTCCATGATGACGTCGCGACCCTCGTCAGCCGTGCGGTCGGCCTGGCGGACGTTCTCGTAGCCGAGGTTTCGGAACACGTCCTCCATCACGTCCTCGAACTCGAACCCCGAGAGATCGTCCAGTACAGCCATCCTCAATTATGTGGACAGTACGTTGCAACTGCCAAATACGTTGCCGAACGCTGCGCCGTCCTGTTTGTTGAACCCCTGAGAGGGGTGCGGGGGTCACCGAACCGCCCGCGAGCAACGAATGAACGGGAATGTACCTGTAGCAAGTTCGGACTCGGTTCCAGAAGCATCGCCCGGTCAGTCTCACCGAGACACAGTCGAATACGTCGGCTTCCGCGTCGACGGCCAAGCCGTCGTCCTGAACCTCTCGGAGCATCGGCGACTCTCTCTCGAGCGCAGTCTGGACCTCGTCAACCACAGTCCAAGCGGGTTCGAGTGGGGGTATAGTGGTAGCGGGCCCGCCCAGCTCGCGTGCGCGCTCCTCCTCGACTACTACGACGATGAGCAGTTCGCCCGTGAGCACTACATCGCGTTCCGGAATCAGGTGGTCTCGCAGCTGGAGTGCGACGGTGCCGCGGCGTGCTGGCACCTCCCCGGCGAGGAGATCGACGCCGCGATGGCGACCCTTACCGACGACGTCGTCGCGCTCGCGGACGGCGGACGGCCGTCACCGTCGCTTCCCGAGAACTGGCGAACCGTCTCTCGCCCGGACCGGCGGGTCTTCCAGCGCGCTGATCGCGACCACTACATCGTACTCGGGGATGGAAGCGACGAGTGGCTGGTCGTGCTCTGCAGCCAGGGTGACCGAGCATATCCAGCCCCGCTCGCACATCGGATGGTTACCGAGGAGGCTGACGTAGAACGGGTGATCCGGGAACTCGCTGAAGAGAGCAACGACCTCATCGAATCCCCGGAGGGGGAGTACTGATGGAGACGCTTCGACTGGCGCGAGCCACCCACAAGCTCCTCGAACGTGGTGTCGAGGCACTCGAGAAAATCGGGCGGGAACTGGAGCGATACAACGACCGACAGGAGCGCACCGACGGAGACAGCTGAGGATGTGAGGACACTCTCCAGGTCGAATGGTAGTTCGTGAGACGTTGTTTTTGCGCCCGAGAGAGGGGCGCAGGGCGCGAGACGATGCAGTCGCACGTTGACGAGGCTTCCTGAAGTGAGGTGACTGAGATGAAAGATCCAGAGTCCAGAACCATCTTCGCTGGCGTCGATGGACGTACCGACACCGAACTACTCGAGTGGTATCGAGAGCGCCATGGTGATGCAGACCCCGTGACTTTCGCCGAGGCGGTTCGTGATCTTCCGCAGGCCGTTGGCGGGTCAAGAGATTATAACGCATTACGGGGGAACCGCGGAGGGAGGTGACGGAGCTTTGACCGACCATATCTGTGACTACTGTGGCGAGTCGTTTGCGACCTCCAACGAGTTGGGTGGCCACGTAACCGCGGTCCATCGTCGCGACCAGATCGTAACGGACGCGGACGTAATCCTCGATGATATTCAGCGTGTCGCAGACAAATTAGGAAAACCGCCGACAGCAAAGGAGATGAGTGAGCACGGGGAGTACTCTCAGCGCGTCTGTCAGAACAAATTTGGGAGCTGGAACGAAGCGCTTCGTGAGGCTGGCTACGCCCCAAACCGGAAATTCCGACTCACCGATCAGGACCTGTTGGATGAAATTGACCGCCTTGCGGAGCAGCTCGGTCGCCCGCCATCGAGCGGGGAGATGGATCGGATTGGGGAGTATCACAGATGGACCTATGACCACCGGTTTGGCGGGTGGGAAGAGGCACTCACCGAAGCTGGCTTCTCACAACCACGGTCTTATCAAGAACGTTCAGAGATCCCGTACGGGCCAAATTGGCCGGAGCAACGGCGGCAAGCATTGGAACGTGATGACTTCCAGTGCCAAACGCCGTGGTGTGGGATTACCCAAGCGGATCATCAAGAGCAAGTTGGGAAGGACATCTCTGTCCACCATTTGGTCCCGCGGAAGTTCTTCGTCGGCCCCGATGGGCAGTTTGACCACGAACAGGCGAATCGAGTCTCGAATCTCGTGACGGTCTGTTCGAAGCATCATCTCTTCTGGGAAGCCGTCGCCCCGCAGCGATTAGATACGATTGTCGACGCCACACGGCCACCAGAGCGAGGGGGGCCGGAGGGTGTTGCTCTCCCCCTACGAGGGGATGAGGGGTAACCTCCCTCGTGATTCAAATGCGAGTGACGGACGAGTCCATCCCGACGCCCAATACAGACGATCTCACGAACAGAGAACGACTCCACTGGCACCCCACCAGTGCCCTCACAATCGCCGAATCGGCGAAGACGAAAGCCCATCTCCGAAGGGCACTTGCTGCGTATCGGAACCTCCCACCGACACCACTCGTCGAGTGTTCGCTCTGTGGGAAAGTCGGCCTGCCAGAACGGATCCAAGTCCACGACTGTCAGTAGTCACACTGCAGGATGATTGTTTTTATCCGACGGTGTGAAACGCTATCAGGTCAGGAGAAAACAGCTCTGTTGAAACCCTCAGTTGCTGTTAGATCGTAGAGCCCTGCTGCATACAGGGCGCTTATGCACCAGACCCGAAGGCTGTCTTCCCTTCTCGATAATAAACGAACCAATATGCAACGGGCCAACAGATAACGAGCGCTGCGATATTCAATGGGGCGGTCGAAATTACGTCTGGTGGAAGAAAGAGTGAGCCAATACCAGCGAGAACAGCGAAGACAGCAACTGCAACGATTACGAGCCTAACCCAATCCTTCATACCGGAATCAATCTCGGATACTGTATAAGTCTTTTACAGACGACCTATTTCGGAGTGAATTCACGCTGCCCCACGTGCTGCACACATTCTCTGTATCTCGCATGGCGCTATGCCAGCAATAAAGGGTTTCAACAGAGCCGAGAAAACGTATCGATGGGAGTCGCCGACAGGATTATTTCAGCAACCATTCATACTCTGGATATGGTATCCCGTGAAAATCAAGTCATCCTCGGATTCGGACTGTTGGCCCTCGTCCTCCTCTATCTCGTTGCAACACTCACGACGCTCCCGACGTGGGTTAGTATTGCGGTCGTCATCGTCGTCGGTGTCATCGTCCCTCAAGTAATCAATAATGCTCAGGGAGAATAGATGAGCCTCTTGGCAGCGTATAATGGCCTGCTTGTTCGCATGGCTCTGTACCTCCTCGTGTTTTGGCCGACCGTCGGGTACTACGTGTATTCTGATTCAGAGAAACGAGGATTCTCGAGTCCGCGATTCCGTGGTGTCGTCTTAGGGTTTTTGGGCATCCCTGGATTGCTCATCCACTTGTATATCACTCAACGACAGGACTGATTTCTCTCGTTACGTTCTGCCCAGCTCAATGAAAGTAGGAGACTCACAGTCCATCCTTGGAGTATCGCCACCGTAGGAATAGATACACGACATCGAAGGCACCTCCTCCAAAGAGTCCACGTGCCAACGCCTCGCGGGAGTGGCCATTCAGTAAAAATACTTCCGTCGTCACCGAGATTACGACCCAAACAGCGATCAAAATCGCTCCAATAGTCCACGGACTCTCTAAATCCATACTTACCACTACAATCCCGTCTACGGCTGCTTGTAGCAATATTAGTCACAAGCACGAGCTACATTTCATCTAAATTACCACAGCATAGGTGATCTGTAACGAACATAGTACCGTCCCTGCTCAATGAGGTGGTGCCAAACGTATGAACCACACAACACTCCCAGAATACCCGCCCATTAGTTTCGTTTCGCTTTCCGATAGCCGGGGAGCATCACAATAAACAGGAACACACCGATGAGAAGCCACCAGAACGGGTTTGTCGCCATTTCAGTCACCAACTCAAAGGGGCCTTCTCCTTGTGAAAGCGAATAGACAATTCCGACGATAACCACACTTAGTATGAGCATCGAGCCGAGATAAAGCGCATCTCTGAGATAAGCGAGAACCTCCATATCCACTGTAAGGTCGCCTATTCTGTTATAATTTTGTGTGTATTTGTTCTAATGATTTCACTGTTCAATCTACTTGTGGCTCAGGCGTTCTAATGCTTGCTGATGGAGATATGAATCCACAGTGACTTGCAGTGCTGATCGAAACATCAGGAGGTCAGTGACGTAGTGTCTATTTTGCGCCTGCGATGGGTGCAGGCGCGGTTCGGAACGCATTGCGCCTGTGGGATGGAATCCATGAAAGACCCAGAGACAGCTACGGTCTTCGCAGGCCTCGATGGGCGAACCGACACCGAACTACCCGACTGGTACGCCGAGCAACACGGTGGTCCCGAACCGATTAGCTTCAGTGCGGCGATTCGAGAGCTTCCCCAGGCAGTCGACACAGCAGTCGCTTATCGCAATCCGTACACCGACGAGTGGGTCGAAACGGAGCGTTTCAACGCAATCGTCGAGCCGTCGCGGTTGCAAGCAGAAGCGGACGGTGACACTGAGGCGGAGTCACTATTTCACATCCCGACTGACTCGTACTCGATCATCAACCCGGTCGACGTCTACGGGCCGCTGGAGGAGGTCCTCCGCGAGGAGACCATCGACGGGACGTCGTTGGGCGAGGTGATGTTCGGCGAGATTCGGCGCTACCGGGGCGGTGGCGAGGTCCATATGGACATCATGTTCGACGGCCTCGAGGTGCGCCTTCCCGGTCGGTCGGACCCGATCACGATGGGCGTCACGTCGGGCTACGACTTCTTCGGCGAGCACGCCGTCTACGTGGAGGGGTTCGCCCAGGATGGCTACTGCTCGAACACGATGCGCTCGCTCACCGACAAGGAGGTCATCAAACACGTCGGCGACGTGCGGAACTTCCGCACCTGGTGGGAGGAACTCCTCGCACAGGTCGAACTCGTCGCCGACGATCTCTTCGAGTTCATCCGGGACGCCCAGGACATCGAGCTCGACTTCTCTGAGCTCCCGTTCACCGTCACGGAGTTCTACACCCTGCTGGGGTTCCCGGACTACCTAGCCGAGCGTGCCGCCGGCGATGCAGAAGCCAATGCGGCGTCCCCCTTCGAAATCGATATGTGGACGCTGCATTCCGGCGCGACGTACGCTCTCACCCACTTCTTCCAGGGGAAAGAGGGGGCATCCCTCGATCAATACGTTCGGATCGCCAACGACATTCTGTTCAACCCGGAAGGTACAATCGAGCGCGTCGAGCAGGCGTACGAGCAGCAGCTAGAGGCGGACGGTGACGACGGGTCACAGGCGTCGCTGGCCGGCGAACGAGCGCTGGCGAGCATCGAGCGCGTCAGCGACGACCTGCAGGAGAAAGTCGAGCAGTTCGAAGAACGCGAGGACGCGCTGCGCGAGCGGTTCCAAGAGGCGATGGGCTAAGAGCAGTCGGAGAGAAAATTCGCCAAGCGTGCTTCCATTCTAGCGGCTGGAATCCACTGCTGACAGTATTAAGTGAGTAGGGGCGTACCCAGAGACCATGTCTATTGAGCATAATCCGACTCTCGACGCGCGCGAGCCACAGCAGGGGGATATAGAGACTTTTGAAGAGTTGGAGCGTGGTGACTCGGTCAAATTCTTTGAATGGCCCGTCGAGCCGTTGACCGTGATCGGCTGGGAAGAAGACGATAATGTCGGGAAGCGGGTACGAGTTGAAGCAGAAGGCGGCGAGTCGTTTCTCTACCAGGTAGACGGCCACCTCTGGCATTACGTCCCTGAGGACGAGTTCGCCGGCGAGAATAACCCATACCCTGTTCAGAACCTCGTTTTGCTCGAATCCTCGGAAGCCTGATTGGGCTTCGAGACAGCTCGAATCCTGTCGTGAAGGCCTCTATTTTGATGGTCTCATTCGCAGTGGGTGCACCTTCCCAAGATCTACTGCTTCAATTCTCTGCTGTTGCTCGTGCCCTCGATAGGTGGAGGCATCCGTTATGGGTACTTCTACAGACGACTCAGAGGCGTCAGACGAATTTCCGCCTGAAAAGCGGCTTGAGGCACCGAACACGCGCCTGATCAAGGCAGGGATCGCGACGATTCCGGATATGGAAACCCTCCAGGAGTGCGTTGCCTACGAGAACGCCCACCAGAATCGAACGCAAATTCTGCGCCGGCTCAAGTGGAAGGCTGAAGAGCTGCGTGAGAACGAAGAGTAAGTTCTGTTCTTAACCAACACATTCCGCGTGGGTTTCCTGATTGTTGGTTAATTCGCTGTACCAGCACTGTTGGGGCATTATTAGTTAGGCGTCAATTCTGGGAAGGAACCGGCAGAAGGGATGCCTACCGGCCGGAAGATGGTCAGACATCCCTCTGTTGGACCACTCTTCCAAACCGTTATTTAACAGCCCGAGAACAACCTTTTATCTGGATGATGGATTCCCTCCTTTTAGGCCACGTCATAATTTTCGCACTATCTGCGATTGCCTGCGTGGCGACTATTCCACAAGCACGGAAGATACAGCATCCGGAGACACGTGAAGGACTGATCGTCTTCCTCGGTTCCGTTGCTCTGTGGTCTGGGGGGTACATTGGCTACCTTCTTGCACCGACACGGGTGGGGAAACTCGCTTTCTATATATTTGGCTTCATCTTTGCGTTCGTCGCTGTTGGGGCCTGGCTCTACTTTTGTGCTGCATATACCGGTCGGCCACCTCGACACGCCCCATTCCGAAACCTCATACTCGGGACATTCCTCTTTTTCACCGCTCTCAAAGTCACGAATCCACTACACAATCTCTACTTTACGACGGAATGGGTCACAGAACCATTCCCGCACCTCGTGATCCATCACGAACTGC
This sequence comes from Haloplanus sp. GDY1, assembly GCF_023703775.1. NCBI lineage: Archaea > Methanobacteriati > Methanobacteriota > Halobacteria > Halobacteriales > Haloferacaceae > Haloplanus > Haloplanus halophilus. The sequence goes on from NZ_CP098517.1 coordinate 65,520, forward strand.
TCTACTGGATCGTCTTGGGACTATCATATGCCGCCATCGCTGTCGGATTCTTCGTACTGATGGAGCGGTTCCATCATACTGGCAGTGACAGCCGTCCGCTCGTCGTGCTCGTTGGACTCTCAGGCCTCCCAGCTGTTGCAACGATTATCGGCGGTCAGGTCGACTGGCTGCTCCCATTAATGTATGAGCCACCTGGCGTCGCCCTCTTCGCCGTTGGAACGCTCTTCTTCTACAGACAGCGGTTTGAGGCAATCCGATTAACCGGAGAGTCAGATAAACCCGCAATCTTCCTCGACCAAGAAACCCGAATCCAGGATTATAATCAAGCGGCTCGCAAGCTCTTTCCAGCCCTTGAGGATTCGTTTGGCGAACCGCTTGAAGCTGTGAATACAGCACTCGCGGATCATCTCACCAAGCAAGATATCCTGGCAATAACGCAGGATGGTGATACCCGGTATTACGATGTGTCGAGCACACCTTTCTTAGCAGGTGAGGTAACGACCGGGCAACTAGTGACGGTTACCGACGTAACTGAACGCGAGTCATACCGACAGCGGCTCGAAGAGAAAACCGAACAACTCGAGGCTCTAAATCGCGTGGTTCGGCACGATATCCGGAACGATATGACCGTGATTCTCGGATGGGCCGAGATCCTCAAAGACCATATCGATGAAGATGGGGAAGACGCTCTGGACCGAGTGTTACAGAAGTCCCGGCACGTAATTCAGTTCACAGAGGTCGCACGTGAGTTCGTTGAATCGCTCTCGGAAGAAGGAACAGCTGAATTAGAAGAAATCCACCTTCAGCCACTTCTTGACGCTGAGCTCGCTGCAGTACGTGATTCGTTCCCGAACGCGCAGTTTCACGTATCGGGTGAACTCTGCGACGTATCGGTACAGGCAAACGAGATGCTCTCTTCGGTTTTCCGGAACATCCTCGAGAATGCGGTCCGACACAACGACAAAGAGACCCCTGAGATCACCGTCTCCTGTGAAGAGAACTCAGAGACTATCCGGTACCGGATTGCAGATAATGGACCTGGCATCCCTGACCAACAGAAAGAACAAATCTTCGGGAAAGGGGAGAAAGGATTGGACAGTCCAGGATCGGGGATTGGTCTATATCTCGTCCATCTCCTGACTGACCAATTCGGTGGTGACGTGTGGGTCGAGGACAACGACCCAACTGGTTCAGTCTTTGTCGTCGAACTACCTATTATAAACCGTCGAATAAGACGTCTTAGTACTGAATTTCAGTATAACCTAGTCGGCGGCCCTCGCTTCCAAAAAGTGGAGGTGGCTGCCATCCGGCTCGCGAGAATCGCCCCTTGAGTCGCCGTTCCGATCAATATCCGGAATGAGTGAGTGCGGACATTCAAATACCGAGTCGGGACCAAACTGAGTGACTCAATCCTCTCAGAAATCATGGGCAAGAAGCTGTACTCAGACGATGAACTCCTCAATCGGCTCCAGAAGTTCGCTGAGGAACTCGGTCGTCCCCCGTCGCAGAGTGAGATGGACGATTCGGGGCCTCATGCTTCGAAGACGTACGGGAATCGGTTCGAGTCGTGGAATAACGCACTCGAGGCAGCCGGACTTCAAACCGGAACGAACGATCCAAACGGACGACCACTGACCCCCGAAGAGGACCTCCTTACTGATCTCAAATCGGTTGCCGACATCGTAGGGGGAACTCCGTCAGAGCGAGAATACAGTACTCACGGCGAGTATTCGGTAAAGACATACTGCAAGCGATTTGGAGGGTGGAATTCAGCACTACGAGCGGCCGGTTTTGAACCGAACGTCGAAATGAACCTCTCCGAAGAGACACTCATTACTGCCTTACAGGGGTTCGCTGAAAATCTAGGTCGGTCGCCCACAACAGATGAGATGGACCGGAGTGGCCCCTACACCTCGGATTCGTACAAGCGAGCGTTTGGAACCTGGAATCGTACTCTTCGACAGGCTGGGTTGGAAGTCCACTCCGTGTGGAATGTTAGCGAAGATGATCTGATATCGGAACTCAACAGTCTCGCCGAAGATCTAGGTCATGTCCCTCGGAAGGATGAGATGCGGAATCAAGGGAATTGGAGTGCAGCAGTCTATCAGGAACAATTCGGTTCGTGGAATGAAGCTCTCCGAGCTGCCGGCTTCGAGCCGAATGAGCGGTGGCGAATCCCACGGGAGGAGTTATTAGCCGAATTGCGGGCTGTTACGGATGATCTGGGCCATCCACCGACAACGACGGAAATGAACGAACACGGGAATTTCACCATCAACCCTTATCAGCGTGAATTCGGAACGTGGCGAACAGCCCTTCAATCGGCCGACCCGGACTATCTAGAAAACTACCGTCAGTCAGATACTGAGACAGTTCCGTTTGGCTCGAACTGGCCACAGATTCGTGAGGAGATCATCACCCGTGACAACGAGTCCTGCCTGCGCTGCGGTATGGACCGCGAAGCTCACCGCGAGAAGTTCGGACGTGATCTCCCGGTTCACCACCGGATTCCTCGACGCCGGTTCTACAACGACCCAGACCAGTCGGTCGACGATGCAGATGTGCCGTGTAACCTGCTGACTCTCTGTATCCCGTGCCATCGCCGCCTCGAACGGCTGCCAGTCCAACCAGTAGTTGACTAACAAGCGAGGTTCCACGTTCAGCACATAGAAATCGCCGGCGAGCAGAGCGTCTACCTCTCGTCGGCGTGATTTCGCGACCTGTTTATTGTGCCCCCCGAGAGGGCGAGGGCTCCTTCGAAAGCTCTCAGAGGTGACTTCCAGTGAGTCAACAACAGCGTCCTGACAACGTCTCGATCGACAAGATCCCGGTCGATATCGACAACACGCAATCAGCGGAGGTCGATTCCGCCGACGTCCCCGACGAAATCGAGTCCATCACCCGTGGGCTCGCCGGTGAGCAGCCGCCGACGAATCCCATAGTGGTTCTCAAGGCGGCCCGGTGGTGGTACATTCACGGCAAGGGCGGCACAGATCCCGCCTTCCAGTGGGCCATCGAGTGGGCGCGTCATCTTGCGACCGACACGCCCAGTGACGTCGAGCGGTTCGACGAGTTCCTCGAGTACCTCGTCTCGGTTGGCTTTGCGGACGAACGCCACGAGCTCCGCTGACCGACAGAGCGGTTTTTTGAACGCCCCTGAGGGGTGCGGCGCGGTCTGAGGAGATGCAGTTGCCGTTAATTCGATTCGGTGATCACGATGTCTACGACCAGTGATTCGTCGGTCTCCTTCGACCAGACCGACACGCGATCGGACGAGATGAACAGTACCATCGAACAGTGGATCGACGACCTCGTCGCCGGCGTCGACGACGCGCAGGCGAGTGAGGAGTTCCAAGAGTGGCTCGACGTCCAGAGTCGCTTCCACGACTACTCCTACCGGAACACGCTCCTCATCAAGCGGCAGTGTCCCGAGGCGAGCCGGGTGGCGGGCTACCGGACGTGGCAGGAGGAGTTCGACCGTCACGTCCAGGAAGGCGAGTCGGCCATCTGGATCTGGGCACCGATCATCACCAAGCAGTGCCCGGAGTGCGAGAACTCGCCGAGCTACCACGAGGACAGTAACTGTGAGTACGACGAGACGTCGCCCGAGGAGTGGTCCGAGGGCCTCGTCGGATTCAAGCCCGCGCCGGTGTTCGATGTCTCCCAGACCGAGGGCGAGCCGCTTCCCGATCTGGACACGGAAGCGACCGGCGACGCCGGCGACCTCGTCGAACAGTTGACTGCCGCCGCTGACGACCTCGGCGTGACGGTGCGAATCGTTCCAGCCGAGGAGTGGACGCACGGCGAGGCGAAGGGCATCTGCGAGCAGATGAGTCTCGTCGATATGCAGCCGCGTGTCGAGGTGCGTGATCGGGAGAACGAGGCCGATCTCGCCCGGACGCTGGTTCACGAGTACGCCCACGCCCTGCTCCACTTCGACGTCGACGACGACACCGAGCGGTCGAAACGCGAAGTCGAGGCCGAAGCCGTCGCGTACGTCGTCGGCCGGTACTGCGGACTCGACACCAGTGGGTCGGCATTCTACCTCGCAGCCTGGGAGTCGGACGATCCCGATGTCGTTCGCGAGCGGCTCGGACGGATCAGTCGGACGGCAGAGGAACTCATCGATTTGCTCAAAGAGCCGCCTGCTCCCTAAATCGGTTAACAAACAAATTGTCCGGATCTCCCCTTTTCGTTGGTTAAGTTTTCTGCGCCCGCAGAGGGACGGAGGCGCATTCTGACCTCCGCGAACCATGACTGACGACTATCTCACAACGGTCCTCGAGGAAGCCGAGCACGTTGCCGAGCAGCACGACCAGGTCGCTCGAACGACAGACAACCAAGCCCACGAGTACCTCCGATACGCCGTTCTTCGGGTGTTCGAAGGCGAGGCGGATCACCTCCCGGCAGACTGGACGCCGATCGACGGCGTGACCGTCGGCTACGGGAGCGACGACGCGATGTTCGATAGCTGGGGCTCCAGCGAAGACTGGTGGGAGAGTGTCCCGCCACAGGAGGCGTGTACCCGTTTTCGGGTGTTCTTCCCGGACGACCACCAGACGGTTCCCCGCGCCATCGTCGACGTGATGGGCGCGCTCGGTGCCTGGCGCGTCTGGACTGGGTGCGCAGCCGCGTGCGGCTCCTACGACCATCGCGAGCGCCGCGAAGTCCACTACCTGTGGCCGGAAGGCCATCCAGTGGAGGAAGTGCTCCACGAGCGGCGCAGTGGCCCTGCGGAAGCCGTCGCTCCCGACGGTGGCCGAACGGGCGACGTTCGCGACCGACTGGTCGTCGACGAGAACGCACAGTCGAAGGATGATCTCGAGCCCCGCACGAAGCGTGCCGTCGCCGAAGCGATGGACGTCTCGCTCCTCTCGAAGGGTGGCCGCTACGAGGTGCAGTCCGCGTCCGGCAACAGGTACGAAGTCGACGTCATCGACGAATCGTGTACCTGTCACGACTGGCAGCAACGTTCACCCGAAGGCGGCTGCAAGCATCTGCGTCGCGTCGATCACGAGATCAAACGGGGCCGCGTTCCCCGTCCAGACGGCCGCCTCCCTTCCCCGTAGTCGTGACCGGACTACTCCACGGGACGGACCGTGTCGCCATCTCGTTGGGCCCGGTCGAACGTTGAGAGATACGCGATCCGGTCGTGAACCTCGTCGGTATCCAGCTCCAGTTCGACGGCCAGTTCGTCGACCGTCATCGGTTCATCGAGTGCCTGGAGGACTTCGAGCCCCCGGTAGTACCTGTTCGTGAGCTCTTGGACGCGGCCCTCGATCGGCGTGGTCACCCCGTATCGCTCCTCGAGTTCAACCAGGGCCTCGTTCGCGAACGTGGCGAACTGATCGTCCCCCAGGCGTTCGATCTGGGCTTCGAGTTCAATCCGGACGACGTCGTAATCGAGGCCGGCCTGCACGAGCATATTCATGTCCTCGATGTCGTCGTCGCGGCCGGCGATCGCCTTGAACAGGAAGATATCCTCGTTGCTGACCAGCCGGACCGTCAGTCGATCCAGGTTGAGGAACGGCTCACTGCGCTCTTGCATCCCGTCGGTGAGCACGAGCTTGTTCGCGACCTGCTGATTGAAAATGTCGAGGCGACACCCATCGTCGTTCTCGACGCAACTCGTCGCCCCCAGCGCCCGATAATCTGGATCTAGCGACTGGACCTCCGCATACCCGAGATCCATCAGGACGGCCCACAGCTTGCCGTACGCGTCGCCATCCGGGACGACCAGGTCGATATCTTTCGTCGCCCCCTTGAGGTCGCGCAGCGACATCGCGCCACCACCGATCAGGTAGACCGTGAGCGGTTCAGATAGGCCGTCTCCGATGCGCTGGAATTCGTTCTCGATGTACTCGCGTCCGAATGTTGGTCTCATTGTGGGAGTGGCACCTCGTAGTCAGCCGCCAGCTCCTGGAACTCATCCCACTCCGGGAGCCGTTCGTCATCAACCTCGCCGTGCGTCTCGAGGTAGCGAAGCAAGGCGTCGATTTCGTCTTCGAGGCCATACTTCGCCGCCTGCGCTCGGAGGTCCGCCTCGTCGACGTCGACGTGGCTGAGGAGAAGGAGACAGTACGAGCGGTGGCGGCTGCCATCGTCGATTACCAGCGTGTGACAGCAGAGCTCCGCCGGCGAGACTGCGTCGAGGTCCTCGGAGTAGCGGTAGTAACGGTGGCCGGTGAGCAGGAACTGGAGGTCGAAGGCCGCGAATCGGGCGAGCCCGGTTTCGTGGAACGCCTCCGCGTCGATCTCCGTGTCGGCCTGGGCGAGGAATTCGTCGTAGTCCTCCCAGAGAATCGTGCCCTTCGGGGCGACGGCTTCGAGGCGGTGACGATGTAGATGGTGTGCGAGTTCCCGGGCGAACTCGTGGAGGCGGTCAAAATCGGCGTTGAAGTCATAGCGGCCGTCGGCCGTCCCGACGAGACCACGGTCGCGAAACCGCTTGAGGACGCGGTTGACCGTGTTGCGGTAGTTGTCGCTCCGGTCGGCGATCTCGGAGACGGTTCGCGGCTGGTCGAGGTAGTACAGCACCTCGAGTGCCTTCCCGGTCAGCAGCTCGGGGAACTCGATGTGGGAGTGCTGGCGGACGAGGTCCCGATAGAGTTCGACGGCGCGGGCATCCGACGGGACGACTCGTTTTCGCCGGCCATCGCGTTCCGTGTAGACAAGCCCTTTCTCGACGAGGTCGCCGACGGCACGAGAGAGGTAGCTCTCGCTGTGGTCGAGTTTCGTCGCGAGTTCGGAGATCGTGTCGCCGCGGTCGACCGTGGCGAGGACCTCGAGTTCGATGCGCCGGAGCACGATGTAACATAGTACGAAACTTGTATATAAAGAAGTTTCGAGTAGTGTTACATCCAGCAGGTGCGAGAACCCTCTCCACCGATTTAACCAACAAAACTATGGATTCCCGGGTCGTGTTGGTTAACACGAGAGTAGCCGATGTCCTACGAACCCCCGACCCCACCGGCGAACCTCCCGACGGAGATCGTCAACACGCTCAACGAGTCAGACCCGGAGCAGCTCCGAGACGTTGCGACGTACGCTGAAGCGCTCGCCGAGCACAAGGAACGGAAAACTCGGCTCGAAGAAGAATCAGACGACGCCGACATCGAGGACCGCCCCGATGATCTCCCGGACGACGTCCCGACGAAGGCGACAATCACGATCAAGGAGATCAATGATAACCGGTATTACTACTGGCAGTGGAGGGAAGGAGACAAAATCAAATCCAAGTATAAGGGGCCAGTCAATCCCGACGAGTAGGAGGGTATCCGGCGAGGTTTCGAAGGGACTACCCCCCGTGTGCGAGATGAATTGGCAGAAGGCATCGAGTCGGCACCCTCCGTGTGCAAGATGAATTGACTCTCATCGACGGACGCCCCGTGTGAGAGATGAATCGAATGATAGATCGCGGTGGACGACACCCCGTGTGCGAAGTGAAATCTTGCGTACCCTTGTCAGACAGTTATAGTAAAATTGACTACTATTCCGTCGGAGCCACACCCCGTGTGCGAAATGAATCCGACGCCGGCGTCGAGGACTCTTCGAGTTAGTTACCCTCGAAGAAATCCTCTATCTGCGCGTTGACAACGGACCGGATCAAATCTTCGTCGTGTTCCACTTCTTCGAGCCGAATATCGGCTTGAAGCGTCTCAGCGACTACTTCTGGGTCGTCGACAAAGGTGTACTCCTTGTGGACACCACTTCCGTAGCCTCGTCCTCGTTTCTCCGATGTGACGAAGTTGTAGGTCTCGGCCTCACTCATATATCGTAGGTAGGAGTCTCGTGACTTCTCGTCGGCATCGAGGAGATCGGTGAGATACTGATATACGCGGTATGCAACCGTGCTAGGAACAGCGTTCAGGTTTCGTTTGGAGTGGACTGGGACGATTGCAGTAGCGTACAGCGAGAGCTTCTTTTGCGTCGAGAGCCCCTGCATCTGAGTTAACGTCCGGTCGCGTTCGGCTTCTTCCTGGGCGTCGCGAACGTGCTCTTCACGAATCGTGTCTTCGCCGGCTCGGTCCGCTATCTCACCGGCTTTCCTGAACAGATCAATTGCCTTGCGCGCATCACCGTGGTCTTGGGCGGCGAACGCGGCACTGAGAGGAATGATGCCGTCCTCTAGAACATCGTCTTGGTATGCATCACGACGTCGCTCGAGAATCGACTGCAACTGGTTCGCGTCGTAGTCGGGGAAGACAACATCCTGCGGATTGAATGAACTCTCGGCCCGGCCGTCCAGATCTTCCATAAACCGGGGATCGTTCGTGAGCGCAGCGACGGAAACGTGCCCCTCGATGCGACCGAGCTGTGACGCTCGCGACAGCTGGTAGAGCAGTTTCGAATACGCCGGCTCATCGTTCGGATCTCGCTGCCGGCCGACTAGAAGATCGACCTCGTCGAGGATGATGATGACCGAGTCGAAATTGTTGCTCAGAATTTCGTAGAATCGATTGAGCTTCTGATCCGTCGAGATACCGCTCTGCGGTATGCCGACATCGACGCCGGCTTCGTGCGCTGCATTTTTCGCCAAGCGATAGACAGCGCGGTCGTGCGATTTGATTGTCTGGCAGTTGATTTTGATGACACCGAACCGGTCCCCTTGTGAGTTCGCGAGTTCGAGAACCTGCTGACAGACTGCGTTAATGATGAGCGATTTCCCAGTGCCCGACGGCCCGTAGAGAAGCATATTGGGCGGTCGGTTTCCTTGCAACGCCGGCCGAAGATAGGTGATGATGTCATCCAGCTGGTCATCGCGACCGACAATCCGGTCCTCGTCGATGACAGCGTCGGGATCGAGCAACCCCTTATCCTGAAAAACAGAATTCTGAACGCCCTCCTGAAGACGGCCTTTGATAGATTGTGAGAGGGATTGTTGATCGTCGCCGTCAGCCATGTTTGCCGATTAGGTCGAGACTATAAATAAATATGGGTACCGTGTGCGAGGTTAAATCAGCTGTATTCAGCCGATAGAGGCAGTTTCAAAGAGGGTGTGCGATTAAGACCACGAACCGCGGGCGAAATCAATTGCTCGAAGAGACCCTCCGTGTGCGAAGTGAAATCAGGTACACGTCGAGGATAGCGACCGCCGTTTCGTCAGAGATAGCAAGCGTCGATGGGCCTACCCCCCGTGTGCGAGATGAAACACTGGACGGAATTATGGGCCGAATGAGATCGACGAGGTCGATGGGAGGTGGAAAACTCACGGTAACCCGCCCCCACACCCCGTGTGCGAGATGAATTTATCGAAGAGGTGTGGCCGGAGTAGCGCTGGCGATCACCCAATATCGGAGAGATAAGCCACGATCAGCCGAGATAACGGAGGAACAGGCCAGAAAACGTTCCGAGCAACTCGTCGAAGAACGCGGTCTTGTCACGAAACATACTGTTTCGTTTCGACCGACATTAGTGCCACTACGGTTCGGGTTGACAGAGTGGCTATGTAAAGGTTTCCCTGAAACATAGCCCTCGTCAGTTGTGCCTTCTCGTCTTCTCTATCCCGTAAAATCAGCCAATACGGCACTTTCGACGCAGCTCTCCGTGATCACCCCCTCCCACCGTTCTTCTGATTTCATATCGCACACGGGGTGTGGGGGTTCACGACTTGTCTTTTCGGTGATTAACCAACGTTCTCCGGCCAATCGGATTTATGTTGGTTAATTTTCCTTCGACTCCGTGAACGCTGTCAGCTCTGGCATCCGTGTCTCCGAGAGCTCCCGACGGAGGTCTGATCGGGTCCAGCCTAACGGTGAGAGAACGCTCTCGACAGCTCTGATGAGTTCCGTCTCGTAGTAGTCCGGATCGTACATCTCGACTTCCTCGTGAGCCAATGCGACCCGCTCTCGCGAGGTCTTCCCATCGTCGACGACCACGTACTCGATGTCCTGTCCCGGATGGACGGCGAGGTTCTGGTCACGAGCGCGCTTCAGCGCCGCCACGTTCTGCGTGTTTTGTGTGTAGCCTTCGAGTGGTTTGGATACACGATTCCGTTCGACGAGCTGCTCAATCGGGACCTGACCAGCGTGTAGCTGGTCGATTGCATCCTGGAGACGTCCGAGCACCGCGTCCGGTGACCGAGTCGCATCGAATCGCTTGAGGCACTCTCGCTGAACTCTTTCGATGAAGAGTGGCGTCGAGCGCTGCCGCGCTTCGATCCCTCTGATCTTGAAGTCGTCGTCGCCGGCGACCTTCCCGAAGTACTTCGTCAGTGCGCCGGCGTCGCTCTCGCGCTGCGGCACAAACGCCACCCAGTCGTAGTGAGCTTCGTGTTCCAGCCGAATCTCGACACGCTCCGTGATCTCCGTCGCGAGCGTCTCGAGGTCCCCGCGGTCCTCGTCGTCGACGTCGGGGTCCGGGGTCACCCAGATGGAGTCGACGATCCCGTGGACGACCCGCCAGCCGCCGGCTTCCAACCGCTGTTTCGCCGTCAACAGAATCTCACGAGCGAACGCGTTGATTGCTTCGTGGCACTCGATGCGGCCGAACTTCGCATTGCTGAACCCCTGATAGCCAAAGCAGGCGACGAGGATCCACTTCAGCGCTCCCGACCGCCCCTCGAGTTCCGCCAGTCGTTCCTCGTCGGGGTCGTCCCGTTCCTTCTCGCGACGGATGGCCGCCTTGATCTCGTCGCGGGCGTCGATGATCGGCTGGAGGACGTCGACGAGGTAGCCCCGGTCGTCGCAGATTGAGTACCCGAGGCCGGGGACGTCGTCGCGGTCGCTGTGACAGCTACACCGGATGACGTCCGGCGAAACGTTCCGGGTACAGATGATGTTGGGATACAACGAGGAGAAGTCGAGTTCGTGGACGTTCTCGTGGAGTCCGACCTCGGGAGCGAAGATGAAGCCGCCACGATCGGCGTCGTGGAGCGTTCCCATCGGCTTGTAGAACTCGTGGCGCCAGGAGTTCCACGGCACGAGGACGCTACGGTCGTGGGCCTCGCAGATCTGGATCGCCGTGAGCACGTTCCCGATCGACGCCCACGCAAGCTCCTGGACGGGCTTTTTCGAGCGCGACACGAGGTCGAGGACGCCGTCGAGGTTCGTCTCCCCGTAGAAGAACGTGTTCGACTCGTCGATGATCGCCCGGCCGGGCACGTTGTACCGCGCCGGGGAGTGACCGACGCGGCCGTAACTCGAGTACGTCGACTGGCTCGCGAGCTGCTGGTAGTCCACATCCGGCCACCGACTTAGCGAGAAGTCGTCGACGCCGGCGGTCGTCGCCATCTCGTACAGGGTCGGGACGATTTCGCTCGTCGAGCAGACCAGGACGTCCGGATCGTGTGCTTCGAGCGCCCCTTGGACGGCGGTCAAGATATCCGTCGACGAGCCGGTGACGGTGTCGCCGGCGACGGACAGCTCCCCATAGACGTCGTTGCTCGTTTCGGTCACCGGGACGCTGAGCCGGAGCGTCGACAGCTCGCTCGCCGGCGTCGGATCGGCGCTGGTCTCCAGACAGTACCGGAACTCTCGCGAGAAGTCGACGTTGAAGCAGGCGAGATCCCCGACTGGATAGGCCGACAGCTGGCGTGCCTGCCGGGCAAGTGGGGTGACGCGGTCGATGTCGCCCACATCGACCGCGAGAACGGCTTCCTCGTCCCGTCGAAAGCCGGGGCGTCGCGCAACCGTCTCGGTCGCGACGACGTCCGGGTGCTGGTCGTACACCGATTGGAGCGTCGTGAGGTCGAGGTCGGCATCAGGGTCGCGAGCGGCGACGTAGAAGCGTGGGGTGTAGTCATCGCGCTCGGTCGCGACGGCGCCGTCGGCGGTTGCCTCCCACTCCAGGACGCGGCCGTCGTCCAGAAAGTCGATACTGAACGGCATCTGTGGCTATTTCGCCTCTGCCATTTGGACGATTGCGTTTCTAATAAGCTGAGGCGTGTCGTTTCCGAGTCTCAACCGAACGGCGCAAAACGCCTCTAATATCCGATCTTGTCTTGTTTTGCGCGTACTCTTTCTTTTCCGGGATGCTTTCCGGGAACACAGCCAAGTATTAACCAACAGATTCGGATGCTGGTGTCATCTGTTGGTTAAACTTCGTATTTGATCGTCGTATATCTGATTTATATGCTATCAGAGCCTTTTGCCGTCATCTCTATCTGCCCAATCATACTTTGGGTATATTCAGACCAAAGACTTATTTGGTATCTGGAGTATGGTATTGGTGTATGAGGCCGAATGTTGATATTCCGTGGTCTATCCATGGGAGAATCAAGGAGCACGCAGAGCAGACCGACCAAACAATCGAGGAAGCGTATATTGAGACCCTTGAGAACGGAGTCCGCGATCTTCCCGAACAGCGGGGAGAAGTCACTCTTCCAAGTCCCGGTTACAACGATTTTGGGCCACGACTTATCCGAACGCAAGGAACAGACTCACCGGATATCAATGACTCAGTGACCTTCCATCCGTTTTTCCACCTCGGAGAGAACTCAATGGAAATCCGAACACGGACGGATGATATGGATGCTGATGAGTTCACAGACCGATTGGCAAGGCTCCACAACGTAGGAAGACTTAGCACGTCTTGGTTCACAGTTCACCAGCTGGGTGGGGCACTCGTCGGTCGGGGGCCTGCTAACCTTGTCACGGCTGTTAGAGAAGCCCACGCCAGGTTCGCTGATGAGGAAATTCCAACGTACAAGAATGGACACCTCATCTATATCGCCAACCTCGCCTACGAAGACGAATACTTACTTATCAGGGCGGAACTTCCCCGATCATCCCGTGACAAACAACTCCTTTCAAATGTCGAACTCCGGTTCATCACAGAAGGCGTTCCCGTGACTGGGGCACTCTATCAACGACTGGCTCGCGCTTTTGGCTTTAATGAACTATTCAATGCCACGGCGTTCGATCTTCCGCGAACCGGATTCAACGCACCAGAAGGTAGCACACCAGTTGTTACCGAACAAATCACCACGGAAGAGGAGAACTACGACGACCCAAGCGTTAACGGGCTTATTATCGAGAATCCATTACAGAATAACGATGATCTCCTTTCTCATCTCAAATCGGAACTTAGCGGACCTGATCGGTCCAAATCAGAAGCAGAACACCATATTGAGGTGTTAGCAAATTACGACGAGTTGTACTGTGATCTCACTCACAACCACGGACTGTCTGAGGACCGGGAGTATGAGTTCAAGGGATTATCCGCGACATACATCAAGCCCCTTTTCAACCGAAACAGTACGTGGAATCTTACAGCCAGTGTTAGCTGGTGATTTCAGTACGAACATCGGTTGTGACGTATTTCTTCAAATACGACGCTCAATGTCTATGAGTAGAAATTCCGACTCTCAATCTAATGATCCAGTCTTATCAAAACTCTGGAATCGTGGAGATATAGCTCTCACTTGATGAGATCGAACGACTGTACCATGAAGTGGGAGTTTAAGTATCGTTATTGCCCTTCCTATTCGTGATCGTCGCAGCGAGACAGCCTCTCGTGGTCCTCTCCGCTCTTTTCGACCGCGGCTTCAAGCTTCTCAAGACGTTCCTCGTGGTCATCTAGGCGGACTTCTTGTTCGAGATCGATGCTGAGCAGCGCCGGCAGTAGCGGGTCCTGGTGGTTCAACAGCCCGCTGGCGTCGGCGTGCTCGCGGGCGTACTCGAACAGCCGGTCGAATCGCGGCTGGTCGCGACGCCGTAGTGCCCGGCGGAACTCTGACCAACGCTCTTCGATGGCCCGAAGCGCATCTCGGTACGTCGGGTTCGTACGCCCCATCGCTATCGGCCTCCTGTCCCGGTCGCAGTCCACGCATCGAGCAAGGGGTCCGCGGTTGCCGCCACCGTCTCACCGTCAGCGGTGACTCCCGTGCCGACACCCCCCGGGGTCGGCGTCGACGACGCCGGCGTCGTCGGTTCCACGCCGACCTGCGTGGCGCGTGCCGCGAGCAGCTGCTGCCAGTACGCGAACGTCGTCTGGTAGTACGCGCCGTCGTCGACGGGGTAGACGAGCGTCTCGAAGTCCTCGCCGACGACCCGTGGCCCCATCCGGGTCTGCTCGCATTCCAGGTGGTGGTCGGCGGCCGTCGCGACCGGCGCCGTGAAGTCGTCGCGCTGCGCCCGGGTGACGAGCACCGGGATGTCGTATCCGTCGGCGTAGGTCGCCAACCGGGCGAGGGTTCGGGCCTGGAGGGTTTTCGCGTGAGTCTCGCCGAGGGTATCGTCGGCGCGGTACTGGGCGTCGACGGCTGGCGCGACGATGAGGGCGGGTGTGTGGGGCGACGTGTCCTCGTCACGACCTGGTGCCCGTCGACCGGCCGCCCCGGCGTCGGTGGTAGACATCTGGATCGACTTGTTCACCGCTGTCGGGAGATCACAGACGGCGCCGTAGTGCTGGTAGGCGGTAAATCCGCGGGCGACGTGGATTCGGTTGAGCAACCGTTGACTGGGCGCGATCTGGGCGAGTGTCGTCGTCGTCGCATGACCATTTGCGTCGACCCAGAAGGCGGGCCCGTCGTGCAGGAGGAGATGGTCGAGTACGAGCGACTGCAGGATCGGGACGCCGCGGCCTCCCTCGACGTCGAGCAGCGTGATGCCGTCGCCGAGTGACGGCAACAACATCTCGTCCGTAGTCGGATCGGCCTGGTCAGCAAGGGACCGATTGCGGTCAGCGCCCCGTGTCGGCTGGTCCACCGCCAATCGGTTCGACGTTGAGTGTTCTCTCATACTCGATTAGTTGTCTACGTTCCCGATAAGCCGCGGCGTGTCGCTTCCGCGTTTCAGGAAACTCGATGTGATCCCCTCCAATCCCGGTACAGTCCCGAGTAGTCTCCGTTTGGATCCTGTTTCCGAGAATAGTTCCTGAATCGAGCGTACTTCGTGTTAACCAACACCCGGCCGTATTGACGGCGGTGTGTTGGTTAAACCTACCCAGCTGCAGTCTCGAGCCTGACTGCTCGGAATGTTAATGCTCAACGCCACGTTGGAAGAGGTGCTCTATGAGCTATCCACGAACCCACGTCGACCACCGAAACCCCGACCACCACGAGTCAATGCACCCAACTCGGAATATCGTGAACGCCCACGTTGTTGCCGGGGAATTCCTGACTTCGCGGTACCACGAGGCGTTTCAAACTGTTCTCCATCCCCTCGGCGAGTCTCTGGACACCAAAGACCAACATGCGCTCAACGACCTTGGTATCGTCCATGCTAATGGTTCCTTGAACGAGCTTTCCCCTATCGTTCGCACATACGTCAAACTCGATGAGTATTGGACACGCACCCATCGTACTGCGCTCAACGAACTATTCGCTGATCGACGTGCTCACGTCCTGAGTTGCTGTACGCGGTTCCTTTCTGAGTTCCCTCGACACACTCTTGAAGCCGAATCCGGCCGTTCCGGAACTGCGCTGGATACTACCCTTGCTCCGCTTCTCGAGTGCGGATTTCTCTCGCACACAGATGATGAGAAAACCCCATACTCTGTTGATGAACACCACGCGCTATATCGACCGACTGAACGGCTCTTCGACGCACTTCTTGACCAAGCAGCTGTTCTCTGTGACCTACTGCCCCCGACCGAGCTCTAACAGCACGATTCAGAGCCGTTCACATTTCCAGATACGTTGAAGACTCTCCCGGTCGGACCCGGATGTATGTGTGGCCGAAACTCGCTCTTCATCGACCAAGCAGACCTCGAGGCCCGCTTCGATGCCGAGGTCGTCGCGGACGGCGGGTACACACCCCGATACAACATCGCACCTGGTGACGACCTCCACATCATCACGAACAGGGCTCAAGACGAGATCGACGCCTACCACTGGGGGCTGATTCCGTTCTGGGCGGATGAACCCGAGGAGGGCATCATCAACGCTCGCTCCGAGACTGCCGACGAGAAACGCGTCTTCGAGCGGGCGTGGGAATCACGTCCCTGCCTCGTCCCCTCGTCAGGGTTCTACGAGTGGAAATCGCCGAACGGCGGGTCGAAGCAGCCCTACCGGATTTACAGAGAGGACGACCCCGCATTCGCGATGGCCGGGCTCTGGGACGTTTGGGAGGGCGACGACGAGACGATCTCGTGCGTCACGATTCTCACGACGGAGCCGAACGACCTGATAAACTCAATCCACGACCGGATGCCGGTCGTCCTCCCGAAGGACGCCGAGTCCGACTGGCTCGCCGCAGACCCGGACACCCGCAAGGAACTGTGCCAACCGTACCCGAAGGACGATCTAAACGCCTACGAGATCTCGACGCGGGTCAACAACCCCGGCAACGACGATACCCAGGTCATCGAGCCGCTGGACCACGAGCAATCGGGCCTCGGCGAGTTCAGTTCCTGATAGCTGACGGGGTCACGGTCACTGCATCGGCGACGCAGCTGCCGAATCGACGAGCGAGTACTCTCGGTCCCGGCTCGTCCCTTCCGCCTCGAGGAGGTTGTACTGCTCCATTTTTGAGAGGTACGTGCGGATAGTCCGCTTCGTCCGCGGATCATCGACGTCCTCGGAATAGCGCTCGTGAATCTCGCTCGGCCCGACCGGGCCGTGCTCGCGAACGATGTCGTAGACGACGCGCTGGTGCGGCGTGAGCGAGTCGAGGCTCTTCTGCTTGATCTGGGCCCGAGCATCCTCGGCGGCGTCCAGGAGAATATCGTCGGTGATGCGCTCGTGGTTCTCGCGATCGGCCTTGCCGGCGGCCGTTCGGAGGATGCCGATTGCGAGGCGGGCGTCGCCGGCGGCCGCGTCGGCGATCCGGTAGAGCTGGTCGTCGGTGATGATGTCCTCATTGAGTCCCCATTTGGCGCGAGCACGCAGAATGTCGTACAGCTGCTCGTCGTGGTACTTGTCCATTCGGACGTGCTCGCTGGAGCGCAGGCGGCTCACGAGGCGGTCGTCGACGCGGCTGAACAGCTCCTCTTCCTTGTTCGCGATGCAGATGATCGCGAACTGCGGGAGGCTGTGGAGGTCGTAGATGACGCTGGGGTCCTCCAGCTGGTCGACCTCGTCGAGAATGACGACCGTTCGCGGGCCGTCGTGATGCTGGAGGCGATCGACGAGTTCGTCGTGGGGCGTCGACTGCCGGTGGATGTCGATGGTCGCGCCGAGGTCGTCGAGGACCTGGTAGAGCGTCCGGAATCGGGTGTAGTTGCGCCAGCAGTTAACGTAGGTCGTCTCGACGTCGAGGACCTCTTCTCGAAGTCGTTCCGTGACGAACTTCGAGATGCACGTCTTGCCGGCGCCGCTGGGTCCAGTGACGATGGCCGTGTCGGCGGGTTCACCGTTCGTGATGGGCTCGAGAACGCTAGAGAGATGGTTGACTTCGGCGTCGCGATGCTCAACTTCCCGAGGGACGAACCCGGCGCGGAGAACGCGAGCATCGCGGATCATCTGTTACTGTTCGACCTTTTTCCCGTCTAGTCATAAAAGCGTGACCGGGTTGTTTCCGGAAAGGCCTACATTATCCCTGCTTGATCGCTGTTTTGATAGTTTCTAAGAGCGCTTAGGCTCATTAACAGGTCTCTCCATAGGGATGTTCTCGGAAAGAGGCATTCCTAGATAATCAGCGTTCACAACTCGTCTGATCTACGGGTTGTGAGGGTCCTCGATAATCTTTGGTTCGAACGTACTAACGCAGAAATATGAGTCCATTCTGGTGATATCGTTCTGTTTTTCATGCGCCTGATTGGGTGAGGCGCAAGTTGCCTCAGGCAAACGATGAAAGGTCCAATATCAGTACCAGACTCTGTATCGGATCTCAAACTAACCCGGGAGCGAAGCCGAAACGAGATCAACGATTTCCTCGAGTCGGATATGGTAGACCACAAATTGGGAGGTATCCCTGGATGGAAGGCTGCGTTCGGAGCTCGTCATAAATCTAATCTAATTGCAGTCTGTGTTCTCGGTCGTCCAGTAGCCCGAATGGTCGACGAAGACAAAGAAATCTCAATTACACGGTACGGATCGCGACCCGAAAGGCCATCAAACACTGGTTCTTGGCTAATCGCTCGCGCCCGAAAGTGGGCGTTCTTAGAGGGCTATCAACGGATTTCTGCTCACGCTGGAGTAGCAGGTAACAAGGGGACGATTTATTCTGCGGCAGGTTTCAAACTAGTTCGGGAAGAGAAAGCTCAAGGGGATAGTTGGCAGTCGCGCGAAGGCCGGTCCTCAGTTGATGATTTTGTTCGTCGCAAGTGGATTTATCGATTGCGTGATTGAATTGTGATATAATCCGATTTGCTTTGTATGCAGTAGATGAGGTATAAGACGACCTAATTCGCACTTTACTACTTAGTTTGGTTCTGGCTCTTCACCCGTGACGGTTTGTCCGTCTGTACACCGGTGAAGGTACGAACATTGGCTACATTTCTGGACTGTTGGATTTGTCTTGTAGGATTCGATGTCCCCCATACTCGTCCAGAAGGCCCTATCATTCGTAATCCGTTCTCGGATCTGTCTCATGTCTTCCGTGGTCGGCACCATTCGGTCGAACTCCCCACTTCCAGTATGGGCTAATTGGACCCGAATCCGACTGAGTTCGGGTTCATACGCTTCGTGAGCATAGAGTGCATATGCTTGCATCTGTATTGTAGGGTTACTAAACCGGTCATACGCGCCTGTCTTCCAGTCAGTAACGACAAAGTCTCCCTCTGGGTTTCGCGTACAGAGATCTGGCTGGACGGTGACGGGTTCTTCGGAGACTTCGAACGTTTGGCGCGTTTCGTGGGCGATATACTGGTGGTCCTCAAGGTGGGGCCAAATCACCCGGAAGAACTGCCTGATGTGATTACGGGCTGTACGAACTAATGACCGCGTGAAGGAATCACTATCGAAGGATTCCCCATCCGTAATGTCAATCCGATCAGCAATCGTCTCAGAATTCGCTTCGACATACCTCTCAAGTTCGTCTTTCGCATATTCAGTTGCAGTCTGAAGATGGATGTTCTCACCCCGAGCCCATCGTGCAACCTGCCCCGCGAGAGATTCGTGTACGATAGTTCCCAGATAGGCCCCTGGCGACGGTGTATACTCACTATAGTCCTCGGTAGACTCGATCTGTTGGTATCGATAAAAGAACCGCCGGGGGCACTCTTCGAACAGCTGTGCTGCCGACGCCGACCAGTTTACGTGTGCAAACTGTTCTGACCCATCCATTCCGCTATTGGAGTTGATCGACGATTGAGTGAGCCACCTCTGGCAACCGTTGGGACAACTCGTAGTCTGAGTAGTCCTCGTCGTACGTCGTCGACGTCGGGGCACGTGAACGCCGCAGACTCGAACGAATACCAAATGTCATCGTCGTCCCGTCAATCTCGATTTCCCATTTATCGTCGTCAATCGCCCTGAGTGCAACATCTTCTTCCTTCAACTCCAAGGCACGTTCGAGCTGCTTTATCAGGCTCTGTGTCTTATCAGGACGAAGCGTTGGTGGAGTCCCCGTCTGTGCGTAATCGAGCAAGGCCAGGCCTTCGTGGCGATTCAACGAGTCGTGGAGATGGCGGTTCTGATACCGGCGCAGACAGTTGTGACACGCCGTATCGCATGAGCAACTCTCGAGGATTGAACGGGCTTCTGCACACACGGCGTCGAATTCCTCCCAGACGCGCGATGAGAAGCCAGCACCGCCAGCGGTTGTGTCGAAGAGGAAGACCTCGATAACGCCCCGTGCGTCGATGTCGGCGTGCTCTGCCGAACGAGTACGGAATCCACCTTCGAGTTCGTCATCTTCGATACCTAGCGCACGAGATGCACCCATGACTAATGCTTCAGCTAACGACTGTCCTGGTGTCTCGAACCATGCTTCGGATGGAACAAACTCCATCTCATCAGTTAACGGGATTTGGAGGACGGTCAAATCACTGGGGAAGCGGTGGCTGAAACTCGTCGTGACTGTTGAGCCGGTACACTGATCATCCCAGTCATATTCCCCAACAAATCGGAGATCCTTGGGGTATGGACGGGCGTGTGGGTTCGAGAGCGGACCTTCGCGGCTAACGGCCCCACAATCGGTGCAGACCTCGAATCCATCCTCATCAGCCCCAAAGTTAGCGACAAGAAGCTGTTCGTCATTCATCTTCCCCACTATCGAATGGCCAATGGATTTCTCCTCTGCCATCTCGCTAGCGTTCTCACTCTCGTGAGAAGTCGACGTCAGCGGGTATTTAGGCTGTGTCGCGTAGGCGCGGTTCTCGTTGTAGTCCGATCCTTTCTCAGCTGCACCTGTCTCATCGACTTTCGGTGCAAATGCCTCCGGGGTGTACATTTGAAGGGAACTGACGGTCGCTCCCTCACAGACTGGACATTCCATATCCCTGGCTGCCAGACTCTCATTATGCTCGTCAAAGACCGTCTTGCAGACGTCACACCAGTTCAACCAATCGAGGTCTCCCCAGTCTTCGCCAGCTACTCGGTTCTTCGGGTTGTCTGGGAATTTGACATAGACACCGTAGGACTCGTAGGTCTTCTTGTCAACGACGATCTCTCGGCCTGGTACGTACGTTGAGAGAGCCTGTTTCAGATCCCGAGACATCTGGTACTTGTTCTTCGGCTGTGACGACCCGGGCTCATTTTCGCGCACGACGAAGTCGGCCACATCAGTCGGGAACGAGAACGTCGGAAGGAGGGCTGCATCGAGAAGGACGGAAAGTAAATCGTCGTCTTCCGTGGATTGCTCTTCCCATTCTGTCTTGGCTTGTAGCTCCTGGAGTTCGCTTAGGAACTCTGTAGCGGCGTCGCGGACTAATGCGACCTCCCAGTCGGATGAACGTCCCTCTCCTAGTGCATCCGGAAGGAGGGCCCCCAATTGCTCGAGCGTCGACGATGAATCGGCGAAGATCTCTTCGTCCAGCCAGTCTTCGAACGCGGCGAGGGTTTGGTCCCCTTCTCCTTCAAAGAACTCGGCTGTACCTTTGAGCGAGCGGAATACGGCAGCTTCCGTCTCGACGGCCGATGGATCGAAGAACCGAGCAAGCAGCGAGGCGTTGATGTGCCGCCGGGCGATCTTTTCGTTGCCGGCGTAGATGACCGGTGCGTTCCCCTCGCTCGTTATCATCTCCTCAGGATTCTCGAAGTAGTGTGACTCGTGAGGGGAGTTGTCCGCGAAGGTGACGATCGTCGAGAGCCCAGCTCCGCGACGTCCTGCCCGACCAGCACGTTGCTCATAATTCTCTGGTCCTGGCGGGACCGTCCGCATGGCCACGCCGGTGAGACTCCCGATGTCAATCCCGACTTCCATAGTAGTCGTACAGCTTAACACGTCGATTGGCTGATCGGCCTCGGAGTCCCCGACAAGGATGTCCTGGAAGAGCAGTTCGTACTCTTCGGAGCGTGCGAATGCCTCGGAGTTGTCCTTTGCACTCAGTTGTGCGGAGTGCTCTTCTGAACGCAGCGTGAGCGGGTCCCGTTCGCCATGGAGCACTTCGCGTGGCGGGTTCCGAAGGAAGTTCTTCCGTGCCTGGAGATGGATGTCATCGTCACTAACCGGACTCAGAGTTCCGCGACACCCATCGTAGGGACACGAATCATTGAGAGACACTACCGAGAACCGGCGACATCCTTCACACCGGTACCAATCGTCGTCGAGTCGGAGATCGATTGTCGTTGCTTTTGGATTGACAAAGTAATTTCCGTGGGAGGCCCCAAATAACACAGGCTCTGTCGTCATCAACGCCCGTCTCAGACTATTCCACGCCTCTTCCGGCACTTCGTCGTCGAGTGATTCTACAATATATTCAGGGATTATCTCGCTGTGGGGGAGCCCCGTATCGTCCGGGTCAATCCAATTTTGGTAGGGATAGGAGTTCGAACGTCGTCTAGCTTCAATGCTTGAATCAAATGCCCGTTCCTCGCAGGCATGACGAAGCGCCTCGATGAGGATGCTCTTGAGTTGGTCTGTCTCAATTTCAGGGACCGCTTCATCGATTTTCTCAAACACTTCCTCGGACGGCGCAATGTACCCGACGAGAGCGCCGGTGATGGAGTACTGCTCATCGCCCAACGATCGGAGGAGAAGTTCCTCATATTGGCGGGGACGCTCCGACAACGCATTGCGTGCGGCTGGCACCTCCGGAATATCGTCGATGGACTCAAGATAGTACTCATCGACAATATCGGACAGGTTCCCACGAATATCCTCAAAGTGGGAGCGTGAACCCTTATACACGACACCCGACTGGTTCGTGTATTGGTCGCTGTCGTCGAAGAATACGATGTTGTTTTTCGCACAGTAGACTGCGAACTCGGCGAACAACCGACCCATCGTGATTTCATCATCCGCGGATCCAATAATGTCGGTTAAGACCTCGCGGAACGAGTCGGATTCAACGTTCGATTGGAGGTCGCGAGCTAAGCGGGCCGCCTTCTGTCGACCGTCAGAGAAGCACAATACCTTGCGCCCCTCGTTGGGGAACTCCTCTTTGAGTGGGTCGGTCGGCTGGATACCGAACATCGAGCGGACGCTGTGCGCGAATGGTTCCTCACCTTTGGTGACCAGATCTTCGACCTTCGTGTCGCCATTCGGACGACGTCGCTCTTTGATCCCGCACGCCGGACATTGGGTCCAACTCCATGCACCGCCCTCGTCCGGCGGCTCTTCAGTCGGGACCTGAACCTCGATATGAGTGGTCGGTCCTTCGTCGTCCACATGCCGATCATCAACAAGATGGCCGGAGGCAATCGAGAGGTTTCGTGAGGTCGTCGTCTCGGCGAGCGAGCGTCCGTGTTCGTGGTCTGGATTCGGGTCATCCCGAGGTTCCTCAACTAAGAGATGAAGCTCGTCCAAGTCCTCGCTGCTCTCAGGATCTGACCACAGGAACGTCGGCCCGCGGTCGTCGTCAGAGCGTCGATAGGCACGCAGATATGCTGCTCCACAGGTGCGGTGGCTAATCAGTTCGAAGACTCGACTGCCACAGGACTCACAGGTCGTGTGCGGATTACTGTAGATGCGCCCGAGGAGGTTCTCCCCCTCTGTTACCCGGCGGCCGCTGCATTCAGGATTGACACACGCATACTGGGCGGGGAGCCCTTTGAGGAACATATGCAGGCGTGTCGGAAGCAACGCCTGATCCTCCCCCTGGCGGGCCTCGGTACAAAGATACAGAAGATTACCCGTCGCCTCACGAGCCAGTTCCTGATCGATGTCCTCGAACAACTCTTCGGCAAGGGCCGATAGGCGCAGCGGCTCTTCACGAAGATATTCGTGTGCTAATCTGAAGAGTGGGTCATCGACTAACTGGTCAGCGAGGTACGAACGGACCGATTCTATGTCATCACTTTCAAGAGGATCCCAGCCTCGTTCGCTCGCAACGTTGCGAATCTTCGATGGATCATCGAGTTGGTAGCCAACCCGCTCTAGGAGTTGTGCCGTGCGTTTCTCGCTCGGTTCTCCACCTTCGTACTCCACCTGCTCACCGGTGATTACTGAGAAATCGTCCGGATCTCCGGTTGTGAGCTGGGCCGCAAATTCTGGGGCTGCTTCCTCTACGTTTTCGCCCATCGTCGCACTCGTGAGGATGAAGCGCACACGTTCGCGAGATATCCCGAGTTTCTGGAGCAAGCGGCTCAACAAGAGTGCGACCTCTGCTCCTTGGGCGCCTCGGTAGAGGTGAGCTTCGTCGAGGACGATATTCAGCTCGTTCTCTTCGTCCTCGGCCAGCCATTCACGGGTATCCTCAAAGAGGGGTTGTTCGATTGGCCGGAGTAGCATGTACTCCAGCATCGAGTAGTTCGTAATCAGGAGATCAGGCGTCCCGCCATGGGGATTGCTTCCATCGCGAGTGTGCATCTCTTGACGCGTGAAGAGTTCCGTGTCGCCGGGTTGGGTACGAAAGTTTGTTTCTTTTGGTCTGTTATTATTATTCAAGAATCCTTCCAGATTCTTGGCCGGAATACGGCCTTTCTCTGCGAGTTGTTTGTAGAGGTCTGGCTGCTCTTCCTCTAACTCAACGTACCTTTTGATGACCGGCCTGACCAAATTATCGTTTTTGCTGGTGTCATACTCCCCGTGATAGGGTGTACGACTCGTATACATCCCAAACTGAACCCGCCGACCCATATAGTCCTCAAGCGTATCTGCTCCGTTCTCATCACCGAAGAGTAGGCGCATCCGCGAGAGTTGATCCGCGACGAGAGCGTTCATTGGATAGAGAACTAATGTCCGTATCCCACGTTTGTCGGCTGTTTCGCCTCGCGTTGCTTCTTGTGCGAGTTGACCCAGAATTGAGTAGAGGAAAATCTCGGTTTTCCCGGATCCTGTTCCAGTGGATACGATAAGGTCGTCCTCGTCGTTAAAGAACGATTGGAGAGCGTCGGCTTGGTGTTTATACGGCGGATCGAAGATATCGAGATCGTCGCTTTCGAGATCTTTCAGCAAATCGACGACTTCGCTCGGCAAGCCCAACTCTCTGAGGGAATCCCCCGAAACATAGGTCGGTGTAGCCTCGACCCACGGTTCGGTGGCCGTCTCTCCCTCGTCCATCAGGGCACGACGTTCCTTGAGAAGCCGCGGATGATGGAGGTGGTAACGTGATTCGATGTACTGTTGAAGGTCGTTCTCGAGTTCTTCCGAGACTTCTTTGATTGATTTCATGTTATGTGTTGTCGATGATGGTCACGGGCAGTTCGTCAAAGACCTCTCGCACTGAATTAGCATCGGTGTCCGAAATTCGCCATTGAAGCTGATACGACGATGTTTCAAGCCACTCTGCTCCGACTGCGTACAGCCAACGCATCTGTGCCCGCGGCGGTGCAAAGTCACAACTCAATAAGACCTCCTCCTCATACCCGGTGAGTTCAACAGTCTGTGGGTCCTCAGCCATTGAGTCTAGGATTAGGCACGCATGCTTGCGGTATTTCGGCGAAACAGTGACGGCCTTGGTTTTGCCGTCGCCCGATTGAACCTTCAACTGGTAGGTATCGGCACCGTATTCGACTGGAACTCGCCACAAGCTGATCGCAGTTCCGTCTGCCTCTTCAATGACGAGCGGCTCACCGTCTACGGTAAATCCATAGTACTGTCCAGTGTATGGTGCCCAATCCTCCTCCGGTTCCCACGACTCCTGCGGTCGCTGTTCGATGTACTCACGTAGTGTGGCTGGCGTCGTAATCGGCGCCTCGTCCAGACCGATGTATTCGTCTTTAGATTGAACAGGGATTTCTCTCGAACGCAATTCTTCTTCACTGGTGTCAGTAAGAATCCGCGTCAACCCTCGGAATTCGATATCAAAACCGGACTCTATGAATAGACGACTTGGATCTCCTGAAACGAGCACGGCCTCAGATTCGGAGATCATTACAGCTCGCGTCGGTGCTGGAGCATAGTACCCCTGTGAGAGTTGTATCACATCACCGAGGAACGTGATTGTGGGGCCGGTACGCTCTGTTAATGCTGCCCGAAACCACCCGACATCATCGGATACTTCATCGGCACCAGCGACCGGCTGTCCGAGAACAGCTGCCAGCTTATGAACAACCCAGTGGCGGATTGCGGTGATGTGTGCTTGTGGATACTGTTGGCCACCCGATTCAGCTTTCTCCGCAAGACCGAGTCGGATTGCCTCACCAGCTATGGCGTCTCGGATACCGATCTCAGTTGATGGTAGTTGGTCGCCACTCACGCCAGTAAACCGCATAGCAAACGCACGAAATGGTTCTTGGCCGAACCCCGCTTGCTGAAGTTGCTGCATCCGAGTATCGTGCCCTGGATCTTCGATATCACCCACCGAATCATATACTTTTGTCACTTTGCCAACTCCGCGGTCTCGGTGAAATCTAATGAGTTCCCCTTCGATTTTTTGTCCGATTCGGGCTTTCTCTCCAGAAAAGTAGACAGGCAACCCGTCCACATACGCGATGAGACTACTGCCGTCGGTGTCATCTATCGTTGCCGTGAATGACTCGCCCTTTTTGATAGGGAGTTTGTCCCAGCGTTCACGAAGAATATTGAAGCGGATCCTGTAGCGTTTCCCACGTGCTCTTGCGTTCAGGATCTCTGCATATCCCGGTTCGCGTCCTACAACGTGCACTAAGTCGCCTTCATCTGCTTGTACTGGTCCGAGTTCGACGACTTCACCACCGGCAACGGCGAGTCCGAGGCCATACTCATCGATCTTATCCACCTCAATATAGGTTTGTTCGCCCTCTTGTGGAGGTTGGTCAGGAAGAAGGCCGCTTACATGGCGTCGAATGTGGTCTTTGTAATCGTCCGCGAGGACTTCCTCGGTCAGGCAAAGTGCGAAATGAATCGATGTTCCAGCTACTGAATCTGCCCCAAGGTACCGCAATCGAACCGAACGGCCGGGTTGGCACGTCACCGGGCCGATATTAATTCCTTCTCCTTCGTATTTGACAGTACAAGTTCTCCGTTTTCTCCGTTTCGTAATCTTGTCTACTTCCGCTGTAAACTCGTCACCGGGTTCCAGATTCATTGTTCCCCCTGCGGAAAGCAGATCGATACAGCCCCAATACCATTGAACCGGATCTCGAGTTCATTACAGCCGCTCTCTACCCAGTGGATGACCTCCGAGATAATATCACTGATTGCTGTTACGTCTCGGCTGATTGTCGGACCGAGCGATGCGCCTTCAGCAAATGTAGCGATCACTTCCAGTTCAAGGTCTTCTGGCCCGACATATTCGAGGTTGGTATGTAATAAATGAGGATTGAAACCAACGGGCATACGCTTTGAGGACGGACCTTCGATAGGTGAGAGAAAGTCACGATGTTCCTCATCTTGGATTTCAATACCAATTCGTCGTGATTCTGGCTCGGTTGCGTCTATGAACGTCGATTCTTCGGATGGGTGGAGGTGAATCAGACGATGCCGATCGGAGTTCCGCTGGTGGATACTCACACGACGCGATCCATCAGAGGGTATCTCAGTTGTGTAGTAACGGGGATTTCCCGCTCCAGTCCGATCGATTTCGACTGTCTCGTTTGCATCTTTGGGGATGGAAACGACCTCGAATATTGGATCGACCTCCTCGGAGGGAGTAACTCCAACGAGAACTGGTTCCTCTGGTGGTGCGTATAGGGGTGCCTCAACGGTTGGGTTTGTGTGTGCGGGTAATACAACGTCAGCATCGAAGCCGTAGTTTTCTGTACTAAGGCCTCCCCCATAGCGGTCGAGAAATGGTTCCGTCTTTTCGGACGCCCGGAACCCGACTAAGGATACATCTGCGAAGTCGTAGACGTCCACGAACGACACTTCGGATTTCGGGGGATTCTTTGAGACCAGATATACCCACATATCCTTGCGCACTTGGTGATCCGAGTTATATCGCTGCGCCCGAGTTTCGTCACCAACAAAGAGATCACCATGTTGGAGCCCCGAAGTAGTCCAAGTGCCGGTGATACTTCCGAGGGCATCTGGACCTGAGATTTGAAGTTCGTAACTATCCGCTGTTGGGTCAAGATCAAGCGTGACCTCTGCCTCCGATGGGTGGAAGTTACTCGGTACGGGGGGATGTGTGATTCCTGTTGCCTCGATTTCGACGTTTTCTAAGAGTGTGTCCACGTCCTCATCTTCTTGGATTTGATCCCAATCGAGTGATGGAACGATGCCAAATAATTCGATGCCACCGTCATGGCGTTGCCCTAGATAGGTTCGAATCGACCGCTCACGCTCACCCTCTTCGATGTCCGAGGTACGGAGATCCTCGATCATCTTTTCAACACCCTCGTCGCTGGACAGTGAACAGGAAATGTCCTCCAGAACGCCTTGCTTATGAGCGAAGTACTGGCGCTGAGTCCCAATACGAGGGGTTAGAAATTCACCACATTCTGGGCACCGGTAGTAGTCTGACTTACGTTGGGCCTCTTCTATTGGAGTTTTCGTTCCCTCCGGGTCGAGTCCGAAGGGGATAGAAAGTTTACTCACGAATGGATCGGAGCCCTCCGGTGTAAGTCCTGATAGTTCCCTTACGCATGTGTTATCAAACCTGAGGGACAGATAGAATAAATCTATTGAAGAAACACAAACATATAATCCTCCAAACAATTGTGGCAGGACCCCTTGGGTCGTTTAGGGGTGTGGACTGATCTGAGTCGATACTCTTTTGGATTTCAGCAGAGAACGATTTGCTACATCAACCAGATTACTATGGGTGCGAATTCTGAACGAGAAGTGGATTTTTCGCCTAATCTCCCGGACCAGTACCAACGCCGATTTGAGGCTCTGACCGATGAACTGATCGAATTTCAGGAGGACCTCGACAGGGAAGTTGCCATCAAGGACGAGATTCGCTATATCGAGAACGAAATCGAGGATGAAGTAACTGAAGGCCAGATTCGATATCTCGCAGCGTTAGAGGTTCTCCTAGATCTCATTGAGATCAACTATGACATTCGCAAAAACTCCGAACTACACGTAGTTCGGCCGGATCCTGATCGCTACAAAGACGACCCTGATGAGTTCAAGAAACAGGAACGCGCTGTCCTTCAGAAAGAACGACGGGCGCAGTTCCGAGAGGAAAGCGTCCGCGAGTTCGTCCGGAAAATGGAGCGAGACACCCGCGTAAATACGAATGGCGGGCGAAGTGTTCTTGAACTAATAACCGATGGGGAAGAACTCTACCAAGACTTAGCACCGCTTCAGGACCAGGACCAAGAGGAAATCGCCGAAGATCTAGAAGACGTTGTCCAACCCTACATACAGAAAGTAGAGACTGGGGAGAAATGTGATCACACCGAGTTGGACCTGATGGATATCTGGCGGTATTTCCGCTACACTTGGCTAACACCATATAACACGGTCCCTGGAAGAAACATCAACTTCCTTATTAGAAATGCAGCGAAGCCGAAAGACCCGGTGATGGGGATTGCGACACTGGCAAGCCCGATGATGAACCTGTCAGTCAGGGATGACTATATCGGCTGGACTATTGACGCGGTCGAAGATAAACTCCAGCGGAAGAAACGGGTTCACGAATACGAGGAGCAGCTGCCAGAAGAGAAGCGGACGCCGGACAAGAAAACTCGGACAGTCACCAATACAGAATGGCTAGAGACCGAGGAAGAATACGAAGAGAGGGTCAGCGAGTTCTGCTCCGATATACGAGAAGCCCTAGAGGACGCCATTAAGGACGCAATATCTAACATCCGACACGACGACTTTGCCGAGGAGCACCCTGAACTCTCTGAGGAAAGCTTCGTCAATCCCGACGAACGGGTTATCGAGATTCTTGAGCAGATAGAAGAGGAAGCCGAGCAGACCATTGAAAATGGTGAGGACGAGAACCCGGAGAAGATGGAGTCTTGGGAGGAAAGAAGTGAAACAGCCCTGTTCCGGAAAAAACGTGCTCGAGCACTTCAAAAGCTTCTCCGCGACCGAAAATACTTCCAAGAACACAGCGAAGAGGACGATGTCGAGTTCATCAGAACTGGGTTGAATAACGACTCCGGGCGGCGAGCTATCAAAACAGCTCTGAAGGAGATCAAAAAGGAGCGGGTCGGTGCCGGGATGATGAACATCATGGTCTGTGGCGCTATCCCTCCCTATAACCGTATTCTCGGCGGGAAGCTTGTGGCGATGGCCTTGACGGGTCCCAAGGTCATCGACATGTACCAGGACAAATACGGCGACTACCAGAGCGAAATCGCCAGCTCGATGAAAGGCGAAGCAGTGAGTAAACGGAATGAACTGGTTTTCCTCGACACCACTGGCCTGTTTGAGATTGGAAGTGCCCAGTACGACCGTATCCGGGTTCCAACCGAAAACGGCGAGATCGAATACGACCAGATCGGGTACACTGAAGGGTACGGTTCAATCCAGTTCGGTCCCGAAACACGAAAACGGATTAGTCAGGTCACACAGTTAGAGGAAGGTCGCAAGGTGGTCCGAGGTCGGTTCGGAGAAGGTGTCTCTCCTCGCATCCGGAAAATCCGCCGTGGCCTGAAGAACTGCGGTTTAGAGACGGATCTCTTGAAACACGAGTCTAGACGGATTGTGTACGGAATCGATCTGGCGGAGAACTCCCAAGACTATCTACTGGGAATCGACGACAACCCGGAATACTACTGGAAGTTCGACGACCCACAGAAGGAGCAGGAGTCAATCTATCAGTATTGGATTGATAGGTGGGCAAGCATGAGAGCGCAGAAACAAGACGTCTTGGAGAATATTAGGGAATTTGACAAGCAAGAATTCAAATTGAGCAGCGAGATCGATTTCGACAAACGGCAAGCCAGTCTCAGTGAGTTCATTATAAGCAACAGTTAACATGACGGGAACATTCGGTCACCAACATCAACGATAAATATGGGAATTGAAGCATCGACACTGAATCTACGATTCCTTTCACAGCTGGCACAGGGAGGCTTCGCTGAACAGCTCACTGACGAGCA
Source organism: Haloplanus sp. GDY1 (assembly GCF_023703775.1). Taxonomy (NCBI): domain Archaea; kingdom Methanobacteriati; phylum Methanobacteriota; class Halobacteria; order Halobacteriales; family Haloferacaceae; genus Haloplanus; species Haloplanus halophilus. The sequence continues at coordinate 95,812 of NZ_CP098517.1, forward strand.
ACGCAGAGAAATACACATTACAACCCGTCTAGATGGTGAGGAATACCTACAGGACGCACTAGAAGATGGGAAGCAGGTCATTCTCACTGGGAACCCTGGAGACGGTAAAACACAGTACATCCTGCAGATGAAGCCTGAGTACCCGGAACCGGACTATTTCTATCTCTCTGACGCCTCCGAGTACGACGACTATACTGTCCTACTTGACAAATGGAAAGACGCCCTCGACGACGACCGACCTGGTATTCTCGCTATTAATGACGGCCCTCTTTACGAGATGACTACCCAACACGCCGACGACTATCCCTTCCTGGAAAAAGTTCGGAGCCAGTTCCAAAACCAGATAATCTACGACGAAGACCAAGCTGACAACGCTGATTTCGACTCTATCGTCGTCATCGATCTCAACAACAGAAACATTCTCACTCGAAAGGTCATCGGCCAAGCCATCGAGAATCTGACTTCGAATAAGTTCCTCAAAGAGAACAACGGCGACGACATCGACGGACACATCGCCTACAATATGGATAAGATGAGGAATGATCGTGTCCGAGAAAATATAATCCGGCTCCTACAGTCCGTGGGCCATCTGGACGCCCACGTCACCGTTCGTGACCTCCTGAACTTTCTCGCCTACTGCATTACTGGAGCCAAAGAAGAGAGCATCACCGAGTTTGACGAAGATCTGAAATACTACAACCTCGCCTTCAGTGGCAGCGGGAAGATCTTCACCCTCCTGAACGAATACTTCCATCCCCGTGACCTCACTCATCCATTTATCGACAGCAAACTTTGGGCTGACGCTGAAGAAGAGGTTTCACGGAGAGACGAAGAAGACTCAGAGGAAGAAGTCGACCAACGATTCATCGAGAAGAAACGTCAATTCTACTTTGAGGACGTAGCCATCAAAGACTACGACGCTCGCGACCTCTATCACGAGACCAACTACTCCTTCCATAACCAGCGGAACAGGGACCGTTCGGCTGAAAGCGTGAAAGAGGACGTCATAGAGATGATTAACAGCTATTTCATGCCGGATTCTTCCAAGGGCTCCGACCTCCGCGTCTGGCTCTCCCACAACTATCGATCTAAAAGCTCCCTATCCCTTATCTCCCGGACAGAAATTCCCAAGCGCGAGTTGAACCGCCGAGTCCCGCAGCTCCATCCCGAAATCAGCGATGCAATGGACTACAACCACGACCACCACGTTCTCGAATACGAAGGACGTGACTCAACAGTCAGGCTTCGGATTGATCCAGACCTATCAGAGACACTCGGTGCCCTGAACGGCAACATCCCTTACATCCTACGTGGAAGGGAAGAAGAACAGCAGTTGCTCGAATTTATGGAAGAAATCGAGTACAGGGAAAGCCACGATGAAGATTACGGCACCGTCCATATCATGGACACGGAAACTGGCGAACTCGAGATTCTGACAGTCAACGATGACCGGTACCAGATGGAGCGGAGGTGAACACCAATGCCAATGAGACTTAACGACGTAAACTCCGACGCATCGGAAGCCGCATTCGGATTCAAAGCAACCTCTGCCTCTCTAAAACCGGTGCATCTCTCCCAGGTCGTCTTCAGTAACGTTCTGGGATCTACTCACCAGTCGGAGGACCTGTTCAAATTCGTCGAGAAACCTGGGAAAACCCCCTCCAGCGACTTGGACGAGAAATACCACGGCCTGTTCGAGTCCTCCCGCGATCTCAGTGACGAACAAATGGACAATCTTCGGTACAGGATGCGGAAGGTCTTGGACAACGACAACGCCCTCTACGCAAGTAGTCCACGACACTCTGCAATGACCTCTATGAGCGACTGGTTCGTCGCCTACCGCCGAATCGGTGTAACACCGTCACAGTTCATCTACACCGTACTGGACGAATCTGACAGTGACATCAATCAGAAGCTGACCGACCAGCTTCAGGATCACCACGACGCTATCTCTCTCCTGTTCCGGCCACTGGCCAAAGACGGAGGGAAAGGCAACGTCACGGTCTCACCCTGGGAAGAACCTGTCCTGGGAGACGCATTCGGGGACGGGAAGATTGCGGATGAATTCGTCGAAGGCTTCGAAACCCTGTCGAAGCACCTGAAGGACTCCAACGGCGACTACGACCTGAACTACGCCCGTGACCTTCGCCGCACCATCAAATTCGGCGGGTTCCTGCTCTACGTCTATATGGCCAACCGGCATAATGAGATCCGGGATGACGAGGGCAAAGACGAACCTGTCCCAATCGTGCTGAACTACACCGGAAACAGGAACAACCCGGTAGCCGACGCCAGCCTTGAATCATTCCGCGTCGTCGGGTCGGAAATCCAGTTAGCCACTAGGCTTGGTGTCAAGCACGTCCTTGACCTGCAGGGCTTCAAAGACTACAGCGAGGAAGACGTCCTCCGAGAGCTCGAGAACCACAATTTCCTAGAACTGAACCGGAATAAGGAGGACAAGATCGAGCAGGACTACGAAAAATTCGAGCAGGTATTCCGAGCCTCGCGAGACCCCGAGAAGGATACCACCTTCCACAGGCTGGTGGATGCTGTAAGCAACGTCATCCACGACTTCTCGAACCGATTCGACACATACACACCGCAATCCACAGCCCAGACCTTCGCCTGGCGTGCCGGGATCCTCAAACCACGAGGAAACCGGGCGAACAAACGTAGGTATCGGCCCGACCCCGAGATGCTGGAACCCGTCCTACTCTCCGTAATCGAACCAGGCACGAGCATGTCTCTCCAAGATCTCTCAGAAGAACTCCGGGAACGGTACGGGATCATCGTGGGCGGAACCGAACAGGACCGTAGCCACCTGGCGGAGTGGGACATCCGCCTCGGTGCCAGCGCATCCGAAAGTGATCCGCTGAACAACCAGAACTACGAGGGCTTCAAAGAAGCAGTATCAAGCCTTGGATATGCTGAGGAATACGCGGACGGCGTTACCATCGTCTCTGTCCCCGAGGAGGAAATATGAGCGAAACCACACAGACACAAGACAGCTCATTCGAGAGCAACGAGGATCTGATCGGCAAAGCAATCGCCAACGAGACAGTCGACCAGCTGACCGAGGAAAACATCGGAGTTATAATCGAATCGCCACCCCGATTCGACGCTGAGGAGTTCGTCGATATTCTCTGCAGTAACGCACGGTACGATGTCGGCCTTGCTATGGTCAGCATCGATGAAGCAGACATCGACGATCTCCAGTCACGGACAGAGGACTCCTCCGTCAGACTCACAGACAAAGTTAGTGTCGCCGTCAACTGGCGGAATGGGACCGACACCGGATTCGAATGGGACGGACGCATCGAACCAGAGAAACTGGTGATTCTGGTTCGGGGAGACCACGCCCGCCTGAATTCGATGAAAGATTTCGAGGGTATGGTCGACTTGCCTCTGGCAGAAATCACGCGAGAAATCACCGACCAGATGCAGGCCCAGAAACAGTTCACCGACAGTCCCCCAGCCCAAGCTATCTGGGAAACCGTTGGCTCCGACCTCTACGACAGGTTCGAAATCCCTGCAGTTGCTGACTACGCAACGTCGACGCTCAAAGAATCAGAACAAGGTTCACTCGACGCCCTCGGAACCGAACTCTACAGACTGCGGCTGTTCAATGATCCGGGGCTTAACAACCCCGATGAAATCCCTGACAGGCTTTCCGATAACCTGGATCTCGTGCTGCGGGTCTCCCATATGTCGAATAGGGATCGACGCCGGCTCACTAACAGTGTCACCAAAGTCGACGACAGCGAAAGGGAAGAACGGGAACAATCTGTAGCCAAGCTTCGACGGTTCGAACGAACAGGTGACTCGGAGATCCTCGCCGACCTGACGTACAATGAGGTCAACGAGATATTCTCCACCTCCGGCCAGTCCAGCCAGCGACGTTCAACCACCAGCACTCGGAGAGACGTCGAATCCGCTAGCGTGGAGGCAGTCTTCGACGACAACAACGAGGAACTGGAACGGCTTTCAGAAGAGTTCGATGACCAATACCGAGAAGCCGTCGAGGAAGAAGAAAACCGGGTCGACATGGAGTTCACCGGAGATGAACAGTTGGCCTTTGACGTCAACGACGACCTCTACTACTTTATTGAGCACTTCGTCACCGAGGACTCCTTCGGTGGTATCATCCACAACCCAGAGGACAGGCAAAGCGCGATCAAGAACTTCCAGGCTCTGAGAACCGAGAAGTTCCAGCCACGAGGCGAAGACAGCAGCTTCGAAAAACTCCGTAGAGTGGCTGAGAACAGCGGCAAGTTCGAGGACTTAGTTGCATCCATCGACCGATACGTAACAGCCCGTAGCGAACTCGTCGACGCCCTACCAGGACTATTATCCGCACCGCTTATCCGGCTTCTCGGAGACGATGACCTGCTCGAATCCGCAGAAAACTACATAGAGGCCTACCGTGAGGTCCAGGACAAACTGGACAAGAAGTACCGGGAGATTCAGGACGTTAGCTCTGAAGGCTCCTCCAAGCTTCTCTCCGACTTCCTCCTATTCGACACCGTCATTCTCGAATACGAAGACGATAGAGAACTCGTCCTCTCCCCACTCCACCCGCTCCACCTCTGGAAGTACTCCGAACTGGCGCGAGAGATGAAGGATGAAAAAGAGTCGCTGACCGAGGAAGAACGCAACTTCCTCATCAACAGCGTCGAAGAACAGCCACACGTCCTCCGCAGCATCCACGTCGGCGGGAACTACAGACTGGCGGATGAGACCTATCTCGTACAATCCGCGGAGCTCGACAGGCTGCCTGTCTATACCCGAATCGAGAATGCTGCAGAAGGAACGAACTCCAAGTTCTACGACTACGTCCTCGACAAGTTCACGTCAGCATACCCACCGTCTCAACGCCACCTCAAGATCAGCGTCATCGATCCTCTAGATCCTGTGGACCTTCTCTCTGACATCGCTGACTTAGCGGAGAAAGAAGAAATCCAAGGCGCAACAGTGGAGTTCGCCTTCATCGAGGACGAAGAGAAACCTGTCCTCAACGGCACTGCCTCACCAAGCGTCTCCGAGGATATCACTAATCTGTTCGGCCCAGACAACGACTCTGGGGAGTTCGAGATCGTTACAACCGAACATCCCAGCTATGACTCATACGCCGAGAGCCTGAAAGGCGACCCACAGCACTTCATCCTGATTAACGACCAGAGCAACTTCAGCATCCAGACCTTTGAGCGTGATGCTGAGACCACAATCCACCCGCTGTACGTCCCGAAAGAGTTCGACTACGACCTGCTTGAGGACAAAATCAATATCTCGCCGTCGAAGGAAGGAGTCCTCTTCTCCGAATACCAGGACCTGATCAACCAGCTGTATAATCAGCGGCAGGCCATCCACAATGCTGAGGTCAACGAACTCAACGTCGAAAAGGAGACTATCGACGACCTCCTCGACTCCGCGATCTGGGTCTCCATATCCTCACCGCCGATGAACGGCAACCCATTCTGGAAGGACAACCTGATTTCCAGAGAACGACGCGGCGAACGCGACTTCGCCACGTACTCAGAGGATATCGACTACTTCCGACGGGTTCTCCGCCGCATTATTACCGAATACCGTCTCGCGCCTGACGACACCGACTTGGAGGATATCGCGGAGAGAATCGCTGACCTACAACAAAGCGGCCTTCTCCGCCTCATCACCCGGGAAACCCTCGGCAGCGGGAAATCCAGAAATACGAAGGGCCTGCTTGGCTCCATTATCGCCGTCCAGTGGCTCCAGCAGACGCTGGCAGATCCCAAGCTGATCTTCTCCATCGACAACCCGCGTACCCGGGAATGGCTGAATCTGGGGGACAGCGAAAGCCGGGCCGACATCCTTACTGTCCAGTTCGACGATGATGGTGGCCTTATCCTCGACATCATCGAAATCAAGACTCTGGAAGAAACTAGCGGCGCCTACACCGTCAAAGACGAAGATGGCACCAAGGTCGTGGAAGGAAACGCTGTCGACCAAGTCTTCGAGACGACAGACACAATCCGTGGCCTGTTCACAGGCGACAAAAACCTCACCACGTCGCCCCGGAAAGAGGCTCTCCGCGAACAACTGTACTACGAATTGACCTCCGCAGAAGGGATGGAGGGTAAGCAGGAGTGGGCAGACCGGATTAACGACGTATTCAACGGGGATGCCCAAATCGAGATCAACCCGAGGATCGTATCGGTCGAAGTCACCAGCGAAGCCACTTCGGACGAACGGATTGACGGCGTAACTCCGAACGCCCAGTCCATCAGGGTTGACAAGCTTCCCCGACAATCAATCAAGCGGCTGATTGTCAGCGGCATCGAGGACCGGGAAGACCAACGGCCGGAAGAGGATGCCGAAGAGGAAGCTGTCGCAGAAGAGGAAACGGACGAAATCGACGAAAGCGAGACGGAAGTCGACAGAGAGGAAACCGGTGGGGAAGAGGAAGACACCGTCGGCGACGACGAAAAGACAGACGTCAATACTGAATCTGCTGACCGGTTCGGCGATCCCGAAGAATACACTGACTTGGTAGAAACCCTGAAACGGGTTCTCAACGAGTTCAAGATCAACATCCGGAACATCGATCCCGACGATATCGATGTCGGACCAAACGTGGTACGCTTCAAGATCCGTCTGGCACCAGGCGAGAAACAGAGTTCCCTGGAGCAACGGACAGAGGACATCGCCCGGGAAATGGCGTTCGAGAAAGAACCGATCGTCCAGCGACTGCCTGGAACAGAGTACGTAGCTCTGGACGTCCCCCGGGAAAACAACGTTGTGGTACCTCAACGCGACTACAGAGACCGGTACAAGCCGTCCGACGAGATTGAGACATCCTCACTACCCTTCCTAGCAGGCGTTACACCAGACGGTGATGTCTACCGTTCTGATCTCTCTGAAGCACCACACATGTTGGTCGGCGGGGCAACAGGCAGCGGGAAGACCGTGTTCCTGTACTCCTTGATTATGAACTTCATGGAGCAGAAAGGCGAAGACAACGTCGAGTTCGCCTTAGTTGATCCGAAGGAGACCGACTTCATCTTCTTCGATGCTCTGCCAAACCTTTCTAACGGCGAAGTGATCACTGACGCCGAAGATGCTGCCAACCTGTTCGAGTGGCTCGTCGAGGACGAAATCCCACGTAGAAAACAGCTGCTGCGGGAAAGCGTATGCCGTGACATCGGAGAGTACAACGAGCAGAACCCTGATGACCAGATGAAGCCGATCGTCGTCATCATCGACGAATACAGCGACCTACTCCAGCAACTTGGAGAAGACGCTGACGACACCGAGGACAACGTGCGCCGAATCGCCCAAATCGCACGGGCACAGGGTATCCATCTCGTCATCTCTACCCAGCGACCTTCACACGAAGCTATCGACACGGACCTCCGTGCTAATCTGGATACTCGGGTGGCTTTCCGGCTTCCAAAGCAGTCTGACTCTCGAATTCTAATCGACGAAGGTGGAGCAGAGGAACTTGGCGGAGACGGAGACATGCTACTGAAAGAAGCGGACAGAACCACTCGGCTACAAGGCCTCTATGTAGATTCTGATGACATCCGTAACCTCATCAATCAATATCGGTGACCACTAGGAATGTAGAATTCGAATGCCGTTCTTGGCCCTCCACGACGGCACCGAGGTCATTCCGAATCAGGTACAGAAAGGGAGTCTCCTCGAGTGCCCGAAGTGCGGCGATCAATTGAAAATTCGCGATTCCCATCGCCGTAAGGGATCGTTCGTCGCACGGCATTTCTACCACGCTGCTGAAGAGGAGACTGACTGTGGCGGTGAATCTCCACCTCATTTGCGGATGAAGTCGATCGCGTATTCGAAGCTCACGACCGAGTATCCCGACGCTACAATAGGACTAGAACAGCAGCTGGGTGACCGGCGTGCCGATATTCTCGTTGAGTTTCCACAGCCTCGGTTCCCTGAGGGCCGTGGCATCGGCGTCGAAGTACAGCACAAACACGAGGACAAGGATGTCGACGCAGTAACCGCTGAGTATCTCGCTGTAGGGTACAGCGTCCTCTGGTTGGGAGAAGAGGACTTCTCCGGATTCAACGTCGATCTCTCTGGCATTCTCCCGACCTGGCCTCACGCGGTCCAACACGACTTCAGCGACGGGTATCACGGCGTCATCCACTGGCTCCGACAATCAAAGCCAGCCAATGCCTCGATGGACGTCGTCCTGCCGCGAGAATATCTAGCTGAACACAGCGAGGGTCTTCGTCGAGCATGGGAGTACGGGAAGTTCGATCAGGGAGGCCAATCGGACTGGAATGATCTCGGATTCTGGTGGTTGAGTGCCTCGTATGACCCGTACCAGAAGTGGTTCAAACTCACCGAGACGCCTGATGGGCGGACGATGCTTCAGCTCGGGAAGCAGGTCCGCGGTACTGAACACGTACTCGCTCCAGTTCAGACTGGACACTCTCGGAATCGGGGGAAGGTTCACAGCTTGGCTTACGAGGTGGATTCAGCAGATACCTCCGCTGGCGAATGGGCAGATATCGAAAAGGCGTGGCTGGAAACCGGCTTACAGAGCACTTCAGTTATCTTCAAGCTCGTTGCAACTCCGAGCGGGGAGCTCGCTCTTTCGCTGGGAAAGTACAAGGAACACAGCGACGATGGCGAGTTCATTACCGTCTCTACCGAGTTCAAGCGCAATCTCAAAGAGAGTCTCCACGAACTGGCTAACCATCTGGGGTGACCTGACTCGCCCGGAAACCCGCCCACAACGGTAAATGGACGGACTACAAACAGCAGTCAATAATGTCGGACGAGGCTGACGATTTGTATGATAAGTACATCGACTACGATGGCAGAGATCTCGATACCCGGAATGTCGGTGATGGGAAGGTAGTTCGGCCGATTACGGCCGAGAATTTCGAGATGGAGAAACGGACTCTGGGGGAGGTCCTCACCGATCAGAAGTTCAACGTACCAGAGTACCAACGACTGTACTCGTGGAAGAACATCCACCACGAACAGTATTGGTCGGACATCGAGCAGTTCGTGAATGCCGACCTGGTCGCTGACCGACGCGAAGTGTCTGACGTGTTCTTCAGCTCGATGTACTTCGCGGTCAACGACGACAAACAGGTGTATGAGGTCATCGACGGCCAACAGCGGCTGACGACGACGCACCTGCTGTTGCGCGTCCTTATGGAGCACCTCGAGGACGTCGATCCAGCCTCTATCGAGGACGATACCCTGGCGGAGTTCCGGGACTACGGGATCGGGCGAATCACCGATATCCTCTATGTAGAGGAGTCGTTCGGCAAACGTGAGCCTCGGCTCACGCTGAACAAACACGACGCTGAATTTTTCAAAGCCCTCATGATGGGGCCGTCCGCCCAGGTGGGCTATCTCAAGAATGAAGCCGACTTCAGCATCCACGGGAACAACAGCGATGCGGTGCAAGTCTCGGAGTGTCTGGACCGGTTCGGCACCACGGACGATGACCTCGCGGACTTGGATACTGACTCGCTCTCCTTGGGGGCGTTCTTCAAACTGTACCGCTCACACCGGCGGTTGTTGAAGGCCTACGAGTTCTACGACGAGAAGATCAGCGGCGTCGTCGCCGACGCCGACACACCGGACGAGACGGTGCGAGCGCTCGTGAACATCCTCAACTACGTCTACAACTCCTACCACGTCGGGGAGTACCTGATTCGAGAGGCGGAGTCGGACTTCCGGATGCAGATATTCGAGATTTTGAACGACCGCGGCGTCGATCTGACGAAGATCGACCGTATCAGGGCGGCGGTTGTGAACGCCTTCTTCGATACTGACGTGAAAGACGAGTACGTCGACAAGTGGGAGGACATCGTGGTGGCGTTCGCGACCGATGGTGATGCCATCGACGACTACCTCTCGATCTATCTGAGTATCGTCGACGATGGCATCGACAGGATTGGTGACGCCAGCGCCGAACTGACCAACGCCTTCGACACGCGGAACATCGACTCGGATGTCGTCCCGCGCCTTCGGAATCTCGATGAAGCGAAGGCCTTCCTCGACTACGCGCACGACCTCGTCGACTACTACCAAGATATCACAACCACGGAGCTCGCCGCCGAGGACCTTGAGTTAGCCAGTCACCGAGAGCAGTGTCGGGAAATCCTTGTTCGCCTCAATAACCAACAGATGGACCAGTGGCGGCCATTCGTCCTGGCGCTCTACTATCACACCAATCCTGAATCGGAACCGGATGCAGCACAGTTCCACCGCGTACTAGAGACCATCGAGAAACTCAACCTGCGACGCCTCCTCATCTCTGAACGACCGAGTATTTTCCGCGAGGTCTTCATCGAGGCCGTCGAGGAGTTCAATCTCGCACCAACTGCCGACGCCACTCCAGATAGTGTATACGAGGCTTCTCGAGAGTACCTCATCACCGAGATGCGTTCCTCTACGCCGACGCTGTTCGGCGACCGGTTCGTCGATACGGTCGTTCAGACGCAGTCCTGGAGTACCGGAACGGCGCGACTGCTCTTCGGGAAGTTCGCCCAGGATCACTTCGACGACAGTAGTCGTGCCGTCGAGCGAGACCTGAACATGGGGAACATCCATCTCGAACACGTCCTCCCGCAGACTCCCGTCAGCGACCCAGAAGACCCGACGTGGCTTCGGGAGTTTTTCAAACTCGACTCGGAGCCGGACATCGAGATCGCGTCAGAGATCGAACGCTATATCGAGCTGGTGCAGCGCTCTGATCTCGACGAAGAGGAGGAGCGACTGAAAGACAATATCTCGGAGTTCATCACGCAGGGGTTCATCGACGATATCGGGAACTTCCTCCTGCTCCGTGACACCGATAATATCGGGGCGAGTAATCGGCCACTCGCCGAGAAGATGACGCAGTACTACTCCGAGATCGACGGTTTCGCCAGTATCTACCCCAATCGGTATTTCACGGCCGAATACGGCAACGTCGATCGCGACTCCCTCGACAAACTCCGTGAGCAGCACGATGGCGGTGACGTTTCGAATGTGGACGCCGATGTAGTGGCGTATTTCAACTCCTTCTGGACCTACGAGACTCTGCAGGATCGACGAATCGAGCTCCTCTTGGATATTCTGTCGATGCTTGGGTTCGATTCGTTTGAGGGCGAGTTCGGGATTGAATCCGACCAAGATGAGGTACGCCACGAAATTCGAGAGAAGACGGACCAAGAGTTTGAGAAACGTCTGTCCGTCCGATCGCTTTAACCCCCTCTGAGAAGTCGGTTTTGCGAGTACCTGTCGAAGCCTTCTCAGCTGACTATCCTATCCAGCTTCGCCATCCCCACAGAAGGTGTCGACCTCCTTTGCCGAAACGAAAGGAACGAACGAAACGAATAGAATGAATGGAATGAAGTAAACGAGATTGATGAATTGAATTCTCCAAACGAACTGGTTTGTCTCTG